>CBFHHJ010000059.1:7283-8881 GCA_965655505.1 Luminiphilus sp. | reverse complement strand
GATGACAATGCAACGTATCCGTGGACCGCTCAGAATCTTGATGCTCTGGTCAAACCGAGCTCTCAAGGAAATCCGGTTCGCAACTTCCCAGAAAACGGTTACATCGCGGCAATTCCAAGTGATCCATGGGGCAACCCCTATCAATATCGATGTGACCCGTTCGCTGGCGTAAAAGTACCCTATGAACTTTCATCACTTGGCGCCGATGGAGAAATCGGAGGCGTTGGGGAAGATGCAGACATAAAAACCGACTACTTCATCTACTTTCAGCACATAGAAAACCTGTAGGTTACAAAGGAAAAACAAACGGCAGCGTAGTCAGTACGACCCCAGTATACGCCAAGGATACCGGCCACCCCGCTTTGACGTAATCGGCACGACGATAGCCGCCCAGGTTCTGGACCATTAAGTTCGTTGTGTAACCAAACGGCGTCAAAAAGGACGCGCTAGCACCAAATGCCACTGCCATAACGAACGCCATCGGATCAGAACCACTGCCAACGCCGAGGCTGTAGGCCAAAGGAAACACTAGTGCCGCCGCGGCGTTGTTAGTCATTAACTCGGTCAGTACCAACGTCAGGAAATAGATTACAACCAGCGCCCAGAACGGTGACACGGTGGTAAGCGCAGGACCTGCAAAGGTCACGAATGACTCGACTAATCCAGAATGATTGAGTGCATGGGATACACTCAAGGCGGAGGTAATAATCAACCACATCTCAAAAGGAAAGCGGCGACGGAGTTCGCCCCCTGAAATCACCCCCAAAATCAGCATCGACGCCAGTACGAATGCTAAACCTTTGATCAGGCTTAACACTCCCGAGGCCGCAAGCGCGATCACGATCGCGAACGTCACGCTGAGATACACACTGACATTGATTGGCAAACTCGCCGAATCGATAGCTTCATCGACAATTAAGAAGTTTCTCCGCAGGTTCATGCGTTGAGAGAAATCAGGGCCCACCGCCAACATCAGTGAATCACCCGCCTGGAGCTTAATGGCCCCCAATTTGCCGGATAAACGCTCCCCGTCACGCTTAAGGCCTACCACAGCGGCATCGAAACGTGAGCGAAAACTACTTTCCTTAATAGTCTGCCCTTCAATGGCCGCCGCGGGCATGATAATCACCTCGGTCATGTTTGCCCGCAGCAAGCCTTCCTCAACGGCAAACAATTTGAGTCCCGGAAAGCGTTCCAACAGGCCAACCCGCGTGGCATCGCCAGAAAAAATCAATTTGTCGCCCGCCTCAATCTTCTGGCTCGGGCTAACCGGCGACAACAACTCCTCCCCACGCACAATCTCAACGAGGAACAACTCACCGAGGTCACGCAACCCATTGTCCTGAATGGATTTGCCGATCAGGCGCGAGTCAGGCTGCACTTCGGTCTCGATCAGATATTCATCGACCTCAAGCTGCTCACTGCCATGATCGGGCAAGCAGCGACGAAAGAGCATCAGCGCAGTGATGCCTGCTAATGTTGCGGGCAAACCAATCGGTAGGAACGCAAAGAAATCAATTCCCTGTCCCGTGGTGTCCGACAAGAAGCTGCTGACGATCAAGTTAGTTGATGTGCCTATCAGGGTCAGAGTGCCACCG
>CBFHHJ010000059.1:0-7273 GCA_965655505.1 Luminiphilus sp. | reverse complement strand
ACACTCATGAGCCTCAGTAATGACTTGCCGAGTGATGGAACCACAAGCCGCTGCGATAGAACCGCGAGCCAAGGGAGCCGCTCCAACCCAATTGACACCAGCAAGAGCAGCACCAATGCAATCAACCCCTCGTTGGAAGCTTTGCTTAGTAGCGTCTCAGCATCGATAAGCCCGAGCATAAAACAAGCCAGCATGGCGCTGGTGAAGATCCAGGGCGCAGGAAGCCGAGTAAAGATCAGGGCGCCCAGCAACCAGACGACCACAAGACTTATCAACCATTGATCCATCAGTTAACCGCATTTCTCAGTGCTAGATCAGAAGAATACGCGCTGATCGAGTTTGTAGCCAATGATTGGCTGGTACAAATACAACAGACTGATTAAGCTCAATGGTGTTGATGGATTATGTTTTCCACAGACCCAGCATGACGATGCCTCTGCATCGTCAATTCAGCGCGGCCGCCGGCCGCTTAACATAACAATAGCAAGGAGCGCGAACATGATTGGATATGTCACCTTAGGTGTCTCAGATATGGAAAAAGCTAAAGCCTTTTATGGCGAACTGTTGAGCGGGTTGGGCGCCACGCCCTTGATGGACATGGGTCGTATTGCTTTTTTCGGCAAAGACATGAGTTCACCCATGCTCGCGGTTTGCGTCCCCTTCGATGAAAGCAGCAATCACCCAGGTAACGGCAACATGGTCGCGTTTAATCCGGGCACAAAAGAAGCCTGCGACGCGCTGTACAGCAAGGCGATTGCCCTCGGTGCGAGTTGTGATGGCGAACCTGGGCAGCGCATACCCGATATGTTTTATGGTGCTTATGTTCGAGATCCAGACGGCAACAAGCTGTGCTTTTTCCAGTTTGGCTAAGATGGTTTTGTCGCTGTACCGTTCACTTGCTTTTCTGCTCAGTGCAGCGCACTTACTTGCCATTGGTCTCAATGAAAGTCGACAACAGCCTCGGAATCGACGTCACTGGATAGGTTGAATCATTCAAGACTACTACTCCCTCGCTAGCTGGAGAACTTCGGTATGTTTCTCAAAAGCACACTTGCAGGCATTGTGTGCCTCCTCATCTCGATCAATAGCGTCGCCAATCAAAAGACCGACGTCGTCACGCTATATAACGGCGACAAAATTACCGGCGAGATCAAAGAGATGTCAGCGGGGCTCTTGCATCTCAGTACCGACTACGCCAACACAATCAAGATTGAGTGGCAGCAGATTGCGCACCTCGATTCACGCTACAACTTTGAGCTGCGGCTGATATCGACCGAGCGCCTCTACGGCAATGTGGCAAAGGCTGAGAAAAACGGAGAGCTACAGTTTACAAGTATTTCCGACATTCGCAGTATTGCATTGCTTGATGTCACCGAAATGCGACCGATTGAAGACTCATTTACCGAGCGCCTGGATTACACCCTTGGCGCTAACTTTCAGATAGAGCCCGAGCTTCGAACCAATCGAATCGATGCATCAATTGATTACGAAGACCAGGCCACGCGTACCAGCATGATTGGTCAAGTCGCTGAGACCGTTACGAGAACCACAGAGAGTGATTCAGGAGATACGCTTTCAGAGTCGACCAGTTCTGCATCACTCAAAATAGAACATCAACGATGGACGGACCGAAGCGCGCTCTATCGCACAGTCACGAGTTCATACGAGATGAACGAAGCACTCGGTAACGACGGTCGCTTCTCATTAGGACTTGGGTTGGGGCGCTACTTCATCGACCGTCCCGGCATGCGGCTCAATGCCTCAGCGGGACTCCAGGGTGTTCTCGAGAAAGACACCCTTCAGAGCTCCCTTAGCAATGACGATACTCGTCTAATGCTGCGGGCAAGCAGTACTGAATCAGAAATCGAAGAAAACACCCGTTCGCTCGAAAGCTTCGTCAATGCCAGCTGGCATGTTTATGAATTCGGCGACAACGACATGGACATCACAATCTCTGGCAACGTGTATCCATCATTGAGCGAGAGCGGGCGCATACGTGCGAACCTTCAAACGATTGTCGCTTGGGAGGTCTTCAATGATCTCTACTGGACACTATCAGCTACCGCAGACTTTGATTCAGAATCTGACGCATCGATAATCGAAGGACAGCCGCCATCTACAGAAATACCTCAGGACACGCCCATTAGTAGCTTCGACTACAACGTCACCATGGGTATCAGTTGGCGCCCATAATGAGATCGAGCTAGTGTGACCAAAAGGCTAGCAGCGATGTCTCGACGTATGTTTTGCGGCGTACTGGCGCGCAAGGCAACCACCTGCCCGCCCACACCAAAACGCTCTGTCCCGCCTCAGGATTGTTCTGGCGGGGTTTCTTCGTAGTAGTGATGAATATCTCGCTGAGGGAACGGTATGGAAATATTCTCTGCGTCGAAACGGATTTTGACCGCCTTGTGGAGCGCCCAGCGGGTCTCCCAATAGTCTTCGGTCTTGACCCAGGGACGCACAATGAAATCAACTGAGCTTTCGCCCAGGCGATGCAGACGGATAATCGGTTCGGGTGACCTCATGATGGCCGGGATATTATCCACGATCTCGTGCAACACGCGTTCGGCTTTCTCGACGTCGTCGCTGTAACTGATACCAAACTCAAGATCTACTCGCCGGACTCTCTGCCCCGTGTAATTGCGAATCACATCGCCCCAAATTTTGCTATTGGGGATGATCAACGTCTGATTGTCGATGGTGTTTATGGTCGTTGAAACCATATTCATCTTCTTTACGATGCCCTCGACACCCGCTACCTGTATGTAGTCATCGGTGTCAAACGGTCGATAGGCCAGAATCATCGCGCCCGCAGCAAAATTGCTCAGGGTGTCCTGCAACGCAAAACCAATGATGAATCCCGCCACACCCAAACCGGCCAGCATCGGCGCAACAGAAATACCAACCTGCGACAGCGCCACAAGAAAGCCAATGGTCAGCACAAACAGGCCGACCATCGAAATCAGCACATCCTGCAAAAGCTGAGACATTGCCGCACCTTTTGCTTCAAGACCTCGCCGTACCGCGGCACGAACAAATCGAGCGAGATAACGGGAACCGAGTAAGATCGCAAGGAACAACAACGCCTGCACAATGAAATCGAATGCCTCAGCTTTTAGCCATGCCTCAACACCGGTACTAAAGTCTGCAAGCAGCGAGGTGAGTACGTCCACGTCAACCAATGACACCGTTAGCGCGCTCGCCTGTTTTAGCAACACCCGGCGCTGATGGCTGGTATCCATTTCGAGCCGGTCCATTTCATCCACAACGCGCTCCAGCAAGCTGCCCGCCCGCTCGATATTCTGCCGCTCAGTCTCGATCGCCATCTTCAAATCAGCGGAGTCCCCCGCGACCGCCAGTTGCTCTGCCATCACGGACTTGGTTGCTGCACCGAGCTCAATCTCACCCATCAACTCCTGTGAATAGGCCGCGAGGCTTTGCCGGGCAATAGTCGACAACTCACCAGCCGGCAACGAGAGCTGCTGCCGGAGCTCGACGACGTCAATCATCGAACTGACGTAACGGAGCCGCTGACCGTTTAATCCTTCAACCAACGCCTCGGTCGCTATTCTTTCGACGCCGCTCAGGCCTGATGCCTCGGTAAGCGTTTGATCGATGCGCGCTTCAAGCTGGTGGAATCGGTTTTTAAAAGCCTCATCTAAAACCGCGTTGGTGGTTGTTAGCATGTCCAAAAATTCTCGACTCTCGGTCGCATCATCGGGCAGATCGACAACCTGTCTTGACGCCGTCACAAACAGCTCGAGGAGCTCGAGTGCTCGCTGATCTTCGCGATACATGAGCGCGGTTTTTCGCTCCCCATCGGCCGACTCGACGGCTTTCTGTAGCCCGCGGAAATCATTCAGCTGTCGCTCCAGGTCCATCAGGGAGTCGGCAAGCGACACAGCAACATCCTCGTCAGCGGTGGACTGTGCTTGCTGCGCCGCACCCGACGCCGCCAAACCAATCAACAGCACCGCTGCCATGGCACGAACAAGCCCCATTAGGAATCCGTTACCGATGTGCTGGACACTTCGCGAGGTTACTGCCCGCTTCATGACCGCTTAACTCTCCGCGCACTGACCGCATCAGCGAGATTTTCCAATACCAGTTCGGTTTGGTCCCACGCCATGCAGGGATCAGTAATACTTTTCCCGTAAACCAACTCCTGACCTGCGACGACGTTCTGTCGCCCTTCCTCCATGAAACTCTCGAGCATGAGCCCCATAATGGCGTCGTTGCCGCGGCTAACCTGTGTGGCAATGTCGGCCGCGACGTCGACCTGACGCGCGGGAATCTTTCGGCTGTTGGCGTGGCTGGCATCGATCATCAATCGTTGCGGCAGCCCCGCTTTTGCTAAGAGTGCGCAGGCATCATCCACCGAGAACATATCGTAGTTCGGGCTTCGACCACCGCGCAAAATGATGTGGCAGTCTTCGTTGCCCGTGGTCTCAAAAATCGCTGAGTTGCCCTCTTTGGTGACCGACAAAAAGTGATGAGGTCGAAGCGCCGCGCCAATAGCATCTACTGCCACCTGCACATCTCCATCGGTCGCATTCTTAAAGCCCACGGGACACGAAAGACCTGAAGCCAGCTCCCTATGAGTTTGACTCTCGGTGGTGCGCGCACCGATGGCTCCCCACGCGACGAGATCTGCCAGGTACTGAGGGGAGATCAAATCGAGATACTCGGTGCCCGTCGGTAACCCCATTCGATTGAGATCCACCAACAGTTGCCGCGCAAGATGCAGGCCTTTGTTAATGCGGAATGAGTTGTCGAGGTCGGGATCGTTAATAAGGCCTTTCCAGCCAACCGTGGTGCGCGGTTTCTCAAAATAAACCCGCATGACGATCAACAAATCATCCTCGAGGCGCTTCGCGAGAGGAACTAAGCGTTGACCATAATCGATCGCCGCATCGGGATCGTGAATGCTGCAAGGGCCTACAACAACAACCAGCCGATCATCCTCTCCATGCAATACGTGGTGGATACCCTTGCGCGAATCGGCGACATGATCGGCAAGCGCTTCATCGATTGGAATATCAGACAGTAGCTGTTGAGGAGAAATCAGCTCCTTGAGGGTATTGATGCGAGTATCGTCGGTCAGGGCGGGCATAAGTTGCTCGGTCTCTCGTCAGGATAGTGAAAACAGTGTTGTGAGGTTACACGGGGTTGAAGGTCAGCTGTCGGCCCTCAAGAGTTCATCGGTTAGCTGCCCTATCGTATTGGGCTCAACGCAGTGAGCTGCGTACCAGGTGTGCAAGCACCGGATGCGGTCCGGATCTGCAATGCCGCCGATTCCCCGTGATTCAAGGGCGCTAATCATACCTTGCGAGACAAGAAATTGCCGCTCTGCTGGCGTCAAATATTGGTCTCTCAATACGCGGTGGCGAGCGTGATCCAGGTGCATTTGTTGACGCAATACATCTGACGCCGCGACCTGCGCTTGCATCGCAGCGATGGCTCCGCCCGCTTCAAGGCGGTCTAGCCGCAGATTGATTTCGGGATCAATCAACCAAAACAGTGTCGGAAATGGCTTTCCACCCACCAGGGACGCCACACGAATGACCGAGGGCTGGTCGTACTGATTAAAAGCCGCCACTGCCCGCAGGCCTCGAGGTTCGCGCCCGAGTCGCTGGGTAATGTAGGGACGCCAATGGTCGAGATCGGCGCCTACTAATTGTGATGTGTTGTCATTCTGCATTGCACGCATTCTATCAGGCCTGAACAAACCCTTGACGCAAACTGCCGTATTCTCCAGACTGCGCCGCGTTAGGTGCCTGCCAGTTGTCCGATTTGCCGATGGCTTGGGTAGGTTAAAAGGGAAGTTTGGTGACCCGAGAAGTGTTTTCCGGGAATGCCAACGCTGCCCCCGCAACGGTAATGATTGTGCGCGTCTCGCTCAGTTTAAGCCCGATACCTGCCTGACAACGACATTAACCGCAGAGCGGAGGGCTCTGTCAGGTGCATTCCCCCAATTGGGACCCGCTCCTGAGCCGCTTTTGTGGTGCCTTCCCTCCTGCTCAGGAGAAATTTATGTGGAATTCGACAGGTGTGCTCGCTTCGAACCGGCAACACCGGCACGCGGTCTTAATCTTGGCGGTTAGCTCGGCCCTTTTGACAACAATGGGACAGGCTTCGGCCCAAAACACTGCAACTCAGGATGCAGCGATCGCCAGTGCGAATCACACGTCATCTATCGAAGAAACGGTAATCGTTGCCTCCCGAGTGCCTCTGCCAATTGATGAAATCGGCGTATCCGTAGACCGCATCGACCGTGACACCATGGATTTATTGGGCTACGTCGACATCGCTCAGTTGCTGGACCTCCAAACAGGCATTTCTGTCACCCGCGATGGGGGTTTGGGAAAAACCGCCAACGTGCGTATCCGAGGAGAAGAAGGCTACCGCACACGTATCTTATTGGATGGCATCGATATCGCGGACCCCTCCTCACCCCAAATCAGCCCGAGAGTGGAACAGCTCCTTACGGATGGGCTTCAGTCCGTAGAAATTTTACGGGGGCCACAGGGACTCGCCTACGGTGCTGATGCTGGTGGCGTGGTGGCACTGACAAGCCAAAAACCGGTAACCCGCCGACAGATCGACATCGGCATAGAGACCGGATCAGACGCGTTTCAACGGGGCAAAATCAACTTGGCTTTGGGATCTGCGGGGCTGCGCGGCGCCCTATCGGCGACCCACGTTTCAACCGATGGCTTTAACGCCAGGGTGTCAGACCAGAACAACCCCGATGATGACGGCTACCGAAACACCACGCTCCACGCCAGCGTCGATTGGTCAGTGAATGACAATTGGAAGGTGGGTGGTAGTGCACACGGCGTCGAAGGCGATAACGACTACGACGGCTGCTTTGACGCGCTGACCTTCGCGCCAATTAACGACTGCACCGATGACTACAGCCAACGAGCTTGGCGCCTGTTTGGCCGATGGAACCGAGATGGCCTGAGCTCTCAGGTGAGCGTCGAGGAAAACCACATCGAACGCGGATTCTTCAGCGCTGGGATGCCATCGTTTGAGACCGAGGGATCACAGCAAGAGATCTCATGGTTGGGAAATCTCCAGCTTGCCAACGGCCGCCGGATCACTGCGGGCATCGACATTCAGCAACAAGAGCTCGACGCAGGTAGCGATCAAGAAAAACGGGATAACCAGGGTTATCACGCCGAATACCAGCAACAACTGTTCGCGGGCGTCATAACAGCAGGCATTCGCCACGATGATAACGACGACTATGGAAATCACACATCCT
>CBFHHJ010000058.1:0-9160 GCA_965655505.1 Luminiphilus sp. | reverse complement strand
CATCGATCTGGGCGCGCGCGATGTACAGGCTGAGATCAACCGACTCGATCACAATGCGCTCGATATCGTCGGCGCGCTTCTTCACCTCTGCCACAGTTATCTTCATGGTTGCTCCCGGAAACCCTGTCGAATGTCTTCAGTCACTAGTGTCAGAGGAGCTTACGTCAGGGGACGCTGGCTGGTCTGCCATTGTCCGGTACTTGTCGAGGGCAAGTTCGTACTGCGCGAAAGCTTTGTATTCCGCCAAGTCGGCGCGGGTGCCATCGATTGCGGCTAACAAGGCCGACAAGGCACCGGGTACCTGCAACAAGCTCTCTAGCGGGTCGATATGCACCCGAATAGTAAATGCCAGCGCACCGGATTGCGGCAACCGCGTCAGGGTCTGCCGCTCTACCCGATAAAATAACGGTGCATCCGCTGCGAGGGTATCGGGGTGATCATCAGGCCAGCAGAACAGCGCCGTATCCTGCTGGAGGGACCAGTTAAAGCGCTCAACGGGGGTATCAACCCGCAAGTTGTCGAAAATCCTGTCAATGCGCGGCGTGAGGCTCTCGTGAATCCGCGGAATCGGGTCGTGAACCCGCGCCATGGGTTTGCCAATTTTATCGGGCAGTCGCCAATGACTGGGGCTGCATAAGCTGGCCGCTGCCAACGAGTAACTCCCCGCTTCTGGCACCATCACCACCAGATCTTCATGGACCGCCAAGGACGCCCGCCACAACCACTCGTTTTCAGGTATGTCCGCCAGTTGCTCAAGGTCTTGGGAGGTAGCCGCTAGCACGGCTGTTGCCAACTCCTTCGCGGCAGCGAGGCCATTGGGCAACACGTTATAGACGCCACTACCCAGCGCCTCTCTCCGGGCCTGTTTATGGGCACGAATAGCGTCTGGATCGCGAGCAGGCTCGAACCAATCCCCCTGACGGGGTCGCATACCCACCGCAAGCACCTCAGGATGATTAATATGGGGTAAGTGCAGTGGCGCTTTTGTTGACGTGTTCGCCAAAGGTTTCACTCCGACAGAAGTTAGACGCTGCGCGCTATTTGAATCGTCACGTTGGATCATAGCGGCCATGATGCCAGAGCTAGAGAAAGTCGGAATCACCATTGGGGGTATGCCTGCAGAGGCACTGCCCCGCTTTAGCGGTGTGTATCGATTTTTTGGGGAGCAGGAAGACTTACTCTACATCGGTAAAAGCGTCGACATCCGCAGTCGTATTGGCCAGCACTTTCTCGAGGGGCGAAAGCCCGGCCGACACCAGCGGATCATGCAACAAGTCCGTAGGATCGATTGCGCAGCTACCGCCGGCGAAGTGGGCGCGCTGCTGATAGAAAATGCGGCAATTAAGCGGGAAACGCCCCTGTACAACCGTCGCCAGCGACGGGTGCGCAAACTCTGGACCGTTCATTTGGCGATCGCTCAAGACGGCTTTCTCAAACCCGCCGCCGCAGATTTTTACCCGGACTCCGAGCGCGCAACCGACAGCTATGGCCTCTATCACAACAAACGTCATATCGATTCAACCCTCCGCCGCCATGCCCGGGATCACGGCCTCTGCCTGCGTGTGCTTGGCCTCGATCGTGGCCGCGGCCCCTGCTTTCAGTTTCAGCTCGGGCGCTGTGACGGTGCCTGCGCGGGAGAGGAATCCCCCGAAGACCACAACGCCCGACTGCTCTCGGTGCTTGATCGCGATCGCATTGCCGCCTGGCCTTTTGCCGGGCCTCTTGCGCTTTGGGAGCGGAATACGACGCCCCACGAAGGCCAACCCGAGGACGATTTTCACCTGATCAATCACTGGTGCTACCTGGGGTCGTTCCCCTCCCTCGCCGCGAGTCGAGCTCAACTGCAGCGCACGCCGGAGCAGATGTTTGATCGCGATGCCTACAACCTGCTGCTGTCGGCCCTGCGCAAGGGACGCCTCGACGTCTTGGATCTTGCGACCGGTGACAGCATCGACAACCCCCTATTGGGCCTGGTTCGTCGCCGATGACCATCAACGTTGTCTGGTTCAAGCGCGATCTGCGCTTTGACGATCACGCGCCTTTATCGGCTGCGATTGAGGCGTCGCGCGCTACTCAGCGCCGCTTACTGCTGCTTTACATTGTCGAGCCCGCGCTGCTGCGGGATGGGCACTACCGGGGTCGACACTGGCATTTTATTGCTCAATCGCTGGCAGACCTAAACCGGCAGCTCGCGCCTCACGGGGGCACGCTGGAAGTGGTTGAAGGGGACGCGGTGGGGCTGCTGAGCGAACTCCATCGCGAGGTGGGCATCAAGCAGCTGTTCAGTCATGAAGAGACCGGCTTAGACATAACCTTTGAGCGGGACAAAGCTGTGGCCGCCTTTGCGGCCCAGTCGGGCATTGAATGGCAGGAGTTTCCAACCAACGGGGTCGAGCGCCTTCGGCAACATCGACGGGGTTGGAATCGCCGCTGGAGCCGGTTGATGGCTGAATCGCCGATCAAGGTAGCGTTATCCGAGATCGGCACCCTTAGCTGCGAACTTCCCCAATCGATGCACGGCGCGCGCTGCCTGCGATTGTCCGCTTGGCAGCGCCAACACCTGGATTTTCAGCCCGGTGGCGTTAGCGCCGCCGAGTCCACGCTGGCAGACTTTCTGCACCATCGCGCTGGGGGCTATCAGCGCTTTATATCGAAACCCGAGGCCAGTCGACGCCACTGCTCGCGACTCTCGCCCTATCTGGCATGGGGAAACCTATCTATTCGGCAGGTGATGCACGCGCTGGAAGCGCGACGTGAGCAAGGTGGCTGGTCGCGTCCACTGGAGGCCTTCGAGTCACGACTGCACTGGCACTGCCACTTCATTCAGAAATTTGAATCTGAGTGTCGAATGGAATTTGAATCCATCAACCGCGGGTTCCTGACTCACCCGCGCGGCCAGGATGAGACCTTGTTAGACGCGTGGCGCACGGGCCAGACGGGCTTCCCGCTCATCGACGCCAGCATGCGCTGCCTGCTCGCGACCGGATACATCAACTTTCGCTCGCGCGCGATGCTGGTCAGCTTCCTTACTCACCATCTCTGGCAGGATTGGCAGTGGGGGGCTCAGTGGCTGGGCTCGCTGTTTTTGGATTTTGAGCCGGGTATCCACTACCCCCAAATGCAGATGCAGGCAGGGGTCACGGGCATCAATACCATCCGAATCTACAATCCGGTCAAGCAATCCCTAGAGCACGATCCCGAGGGTGTTTTTATTCGACGCTGGCTGCCAGAATTGGCGGAGTTGCCGACCCCCTTGGTGCATCAGCCTTGGCTACGATCGCCCATGGAGGCCATGCTTCACCCGATAGACTATCCCGACCCCATTATTGACTTGGAGCAGAGTCACAAGCGGGCCCGGGATGTGCTGTGGGCGCTGAAGTCGGACCCGATGATCGCTCGTGAGCGCGAGCGCATTCTGAATCGGCACGTAGAACGTCGGATTTATCGGGCGCAAGCACAAGGGAATTGATCGCAGCTCTGTTATTCTGGCAGGACTGACACGCTAAAACGCTCGGGAGACAGATTCATGGTGATACTGCTAACAATTATCGGCGCAGTCGTGGCCTTGGTGCTATTGGCGCTGGTGCTGCTGCCGGTTTTTATCGATGAATCTGCCATTATTGAGCTGGCGCAAGAGCAAGTACGCAGCGCCACCGGCGGGGAGCTCAGCATCGACGGCGGGGTTGAACTGTCGGTACTGCCAAAGCTCATCGTGAATCTTGAGGACGCAGCCCTCGATTTGCCACCTCAGGGCCCCGATGGCACGCGTATGCTCGCCAACGTTGACGAGGTGGGCATTGAACTGGGGTTGATAGCCCTGCTGCTGGGTAACCCCGAAGTGGGCGAAGTACGGCTTCTGGGCACTGATCTCACGATGTTCGACACCGACGGCGAACCCAGCACGGAAATCCAGCTCAGCAAGCTCACCGTGGAAGGGCTCAACACCGCCAACAGCCCCATGCGCATTAACGGCCAGGTTGATCTGTTAAGCCCTGACGGCGCGCCACCCATCCGTGTGACGATGACCGGATCAGTGCGGATACCGAGCGATTTCTCCAAAATTGGCATCGACAGCCTGCAAACCGATATCACCGGCGCACTGCCCGACGCCATCAAGACCACACTGAGCGGTGAGGTTAACTTGGCGCCGTTGCAGGCCGATCTGGCGCTACTGGCATCGACCCCCGGTGGGGATATCGATGGTGACCTGATGTATGCCGCGACCGGCAGTCCACAGATTGATCTGACCTTCACTACCGAGCGGCTTGATCTCGATAAGCTTAGCCCACCGATGACTGGCGACCAGGGTGCTGAAGATGAGGCTGCACCCGAGGAAGACAGTGGTATCAAGCCACCGCCGCTGCCGGTACCCGTGGGTCCACTTAAGGATCTCGACATGCGGCTCGCGGTGACTGCCGATGCGCTGTTGAGCAATGGGCAGGAAGTCACAGACGCTCAGCTTTTACTGCGCGTGGTCGACGGAATCAGTGATTTGAAATACCTCCGTGGCGTGCTGCACAAAGGCCAGCTCGACACGACACTGCAGATAGATGTGCGTAAGCCAGTGGTAAAAGTTGATCTTGAGGGCAGCTTGAAAGGCGTCGATATCGACAGCCTGATGGCGAGCTTAGGTAGTGAGGATATGGCAGCCGGCCGGGTCGACATCGACTGGGAAATCGAGACGGAAGGCGTGACCACCGACGACCTGAAGATGGGTCTGGATGGCGACATCAACCTGAATGGGCGCAACGTCAAGATTACTGCTGTTTCTATGCAGGAGATGATGTGCAACGCAATAGCCCAAGTTAATCAAGAAAAAATCACCAACCCCATGCCCGAGGTGACCGATGTCTCCGTTCTGAAAATGGTGGTGACCTTTGAAGACGGCAAAGCTCAGTTGGCAAATTTCGGGGTAGCGACCAAGGGAGTGGCGTTGGGCGGTCAAGGTGTCGCGGCACTAGATGATCTTAAATTCCAGACCCGCTTTGTTGCCAAGGTGGATGAGGAGTTGAGCGAGCTCGATAAAGCCTGCCGGGTCGAGGAGCGCTACGCCGCGATCGACTGGCCGATACGCTGTAGCGGCTTGTTGACCGGTGACGCCAAGGAGTGGTGTGCCATCGATCTCGACTCAATTGTGCGCCAACTCCTCGAGAACGAAGCGCGCTCGGAGCTCAGCAAACAAGCCGACAAGCTCGGTAAAGAAGCCGGCAGCCTCCTAAAAAATCTATTCGGCAATTGAGCGAGCCAGCCCCTATGAACCAGCCCCTATGAATCAGCCCCTATGAAGAGACGCGAATTTCTAAAAGGCAGCACTTGGCTCATTGCTTCGACAGGCGCAGTGGGTGCGAGCATGGCAGGCATGAGCTTTTCCCAGGCGGCAAGCGCGCAGGGGATGCTGGAACCGAGCGCCCCCAATGCGGTCGCACTCGGATATGCCAAGGACCACTCGCAGGTTGATACAGATCGCTGGCCCAAGAAAGCGGGTGATACCGGCGCCACTCAGCGCTGTTCGAGCTGCGCACTGTTCACCAATCAAGGGGACGGTGTGGGAAATTGCAGTATTTTTGGGGCGCAGAAGGTCGCTGCTCAAGGCTGGTGTAACGCTTGGACCGCGAAACAATGACCCAACCCAGCGCGTCAATCGCTGAATCGGGCTTCGATAATACTTACGTCAATCTTGGCGAGGCGTACTCATCCGCTTGCAGTGCAACGCCGGTGACCTCGCCCGCGTGGATGGCCTGGAATGACGCGTTAGCAAAGCAGATTGATTGGCCAGCGGCGCTGCGCCAAACGCCCAAGGCACTTGCTGCACTTGCGGGCAATGACCTCTTGGCCGGGAGCTCGCCGATCGCAACGGTGTACGCAGGCCATCAGTTTGGCAGCTACAACCCCCAACTTGGGGATGGCCGAGCGCTGCTGCTCGGAGAGTGGCGCAACCACGCGGGTCGGCGCGTTGATATTCAGCTCAAAGGCGCCGGACCCACGCCCTTTTCGCGAGGCGGCGATGGGCGATCACCGGTTGGCCCCGTTGTCAGGGAGTTTTTGGTCAGCGAAGCCATGCATGCGTTGGGGGTCCCGACGACCCGCGCCCTCGCAGCCGTTGCTACTGGTGACACGGTTTATAGGCAGCGGCCCGAACCCGGAGCCGTATTAACCCGAGTCGCATCAAGCCACCTGCGCGTGGGCACCGTGCAGTATTTCGCGATGACCAACGCCGGTGAGGGCGTTGCAGAGCTAGTGGATTACGTCGTTGCACGCCATTACGCCGATGAACTTGCCAAAGCCCGCGCCAGTGACCCTGAATATGCTGCTGCCCGAGTGCTACTCGATCAAACCGCTCGTCGCTTCGCGCTTCTCGTGGCTCAGTGGCAAAGTCTGGGTTTCATTCACGGCGTACTGAACACCGACAACATGCTGCTGTGCGGAGAAACCGTGGACTACGGACCCTGTGCCTTTATGGACGGCTATTCGTCGGAACGGGTCTTCAGCTCAATTGATACCCAGGGCAGGTACGCCTATCGCAACCAGCCCGGCATCGTGCATTGGAGTCTCAGCGTGCTCGCCCAATGCTTGCTCCCCTTGCTCGATGAGGATCAGGATGCGGCGCTCGCCATAGCCCAAGCCGCAGTTGATCAGTTCCCAGAACATTTTAGCGCCGCGCACAGCGCCCTATTGGCCGCCAAGTTTGGTTTTCAGGCATTCGGTCGTGACGATCAGCCGCTAGCCGAGGGATTTTTTGCCGCACTGACTGCCGACCAGCTCGACTTTACGCTGGGCTTTCGCTGGCTTACCGAGACTGCTGCCAACAATCTCGACCATACGCCGATACCCGAACTGTTCACCCCAAATACCCAGCTACTTGACTGGCTCGACGACTGGCGCGCGCGCAAGGCACAAGAAAAGGCCACGGTTAGCAAACCCAAGTCAGACAGTACTAAGCAGCCAGACGGGGATGTCGACCCGGCGGTGGAAAAAATGCAGGCGGTCAATCCTGCAATCATTCCCCGAAACCACCTTGTTGCCAGAGCAATCTCAGAAGCGGAAGCAGGCGACTACAGTGGTATGCAGGGAATGTATGAACGGTGGCGAACACCTTTCAGCTGGCAGGCCGGTGATACCACCTTCGCCGCAGGTCCAACACAGGACGAAGCAGTGACACGCACCTTTTGTGGGACCTGACACCCCCACGTATACTTGCCCCAGTTCCTAATAGAGCCCCTCCCGTGAAACACGAATTTCTTGGTAAAACCGTTAGCGGACCATTCACCATCCCCTCGGGGATCGTGACTACTGCGCCCTCTATTATTCAGCGCATCATGCGTGACGTGCCCGCGATTGGTGTGATTACCACCAAGAGCATTGGGCTTGAGCCCCGGGCCGGCAACCGCGAGCCGGTTTACAGCCAGTACGCTCCGGGTTGTTTCGTCAACGCCGTTGGGCTGACCAATCCGGGGGCGCACGCATCCCTGGAGGCGCTGGGACAGCTCGAGGTTCCCGACGATAAATTCCTGCTGGTTTCGATCTTTGGCGGCAGCGTGGAGGATTTTGTGACGGTCGCCACGCTTCTGGCGCCAGTTGCCGATGGCTTTGAACTCAATCTGTCCTGCCCCCACGCATCGGGCTACGGCATGGCCATGGGACAAGACCCCGAGATGGTGGCCAAGATCGTCAGTGCAGTAAAAGCTGCAGTGTCACTACCGGTCATTCCCAAACTCACCCCGAACGTCGCCAACATTGCGACGATTGGTGAGGCGGCGATGAAAGCCGGTGCTGACGGGCTTTGTGCCATTAACACCGTCGGCCCTGGATACACCGCCAGTCACGGACAGCCAGTACTGAGCAATGGCGTGGGCGGCATGTCGGGTAAAGGAGTGCTGCCGATTGCGCTCAAGTGCATCCGCGAACTGCGCGAGATAACCGACGCCCCGATTATTGGCTGTGGCGGCCTTTCAAGCGCGGCAGATTGCCGCGCCGCAGTCGATGCTGGCGCCTCTGTCGTTGGCGTGGGTTCGGCCCTCACGGGCATGGATACCGATGATCTTGTGACCTACTTCGAGACGATTTCGGCGGACATGGAGCACGGGACTGAGCGCGCCGAGCGGCTGATCCGGTATGACATGGATATGGCTTTCCGAGCCGTCACGGTGGTCAGCAATGAACAGGTGTGCGACGACATCACCGTGCTGACCTTTGCGGAACAGGTCAATATTCAGCCCGGCGAGTATGTGTTTGTCTGGATTCCTGGCGTTGGCGAGAAGCCCTTCTCCTGCCTCACCGATAATCCCCTGCGTTTGGCCGTGATCGATGTGGGTGAGTTCACCCACGCGTGTTACGAGCTCACGCCCGGCAGCGAGATTTACATTCGCGGGCCTTACGGCACCCCTGTAGAGCCGGCCGAAGACGCCCGGGTCATCTGCGTCGCTGGCGGCACAGGTTTGGCTGCCGTGTACCAAATTGCGCGCGATTTTGGTGACGGACCCGCCAAGCCCGAGATCTTCGCGGGCGCGCGCAGTGCCGATCGCCTGTACTTCATCGACGAGTGCCGCGACGTTGCCGATGTGACGATCGCGACCGATGATGGCAGTGCCGGCGTCCACGGGCGGGTTACCGAGGCACTTGAACAGCGTTTGGCCAAGCTGAGCCCTGAAGAACTGGCCAACACCGTATTCTACAACTGCGGACCCGCGCCCATGATTCATGCGGCCGAGGCCGTCCAGCGACGCTTTGGCCAGTCCGATAAGATATTTAGCGCGATCGACTACGTCACCAAATGCGGTGTCGGCATCTGTGGCGCCTGCGCGTCACCGGACGGTCGACGGATATGCATGGATGGGCCGTTTATTAATATCGAACCGCCCGTAATTACTGCCAAAAGCTAAACCCCGCATCAAATACATGGCGAGCAATTACCCTTTCGCGTGTGGCTCAGCGAATGGGTAGCGCCACAGCGCGGGCAAAATCGGATCAAAAAATGAACAAAAATTACGCTATTAACGTAATAGTATAACTTTGAAGACTATTAATATGACCATGAAGTTATATTATTTAAAATTTACATAACCAAATTAAAAATATAATGCCGTCCTGTTGAAAACTCCACTACACTGACCCCATCTGCAATATCTACCAGGAGGTACAGTGTGAAATCATCAAAGCAAGA
>CBFHHJ010000057.1:0-9229 GCA_965655505.1 Luminiphilus sp. | reverse complement strand
GCATAGTTGGCAAACTGCAGATTCATTTCCGACCAAATACCTGTCAGCAGTGGACGCTCACTGGGCAAAAAAGACACTACCCAGCCGTTAATTTTTTCACGATCTTTTAGAAAGAAAAAAACCATCAGCGGAATGAGGACCATGTACACCAGCAGCGCCAACAGCCCCGGTATGCTGCTCAGACCCTTGGTCACCACAATCTGGCCAAAGCTAGCCAATTCCACCTCGATCAAGCCCATGATCTGATTGACCTGTTGCTGGCTGACGAGCGCGGGGTAATCCTGGGGAAGCACTGACAGTAATTGCCGGCCTTTCTCAACCATCTCGGGGGCCTCACGCGCAAGGCTTGCTAATTGTCGCCAGGCGAGTGGGACCAGGCCCAGCGTGAAGCCAAAGAAGGCACCAATGAAGAGTAAGGTCGAAATCCACACCCCCAGCCAAGGGGAGACACCCCAATCGCGCAACTGATTGGTCACACCCTGCATTAGATAGGCCAGCACAATGGCCACAAACACCGGCGCAAGAATGTCGCCCACCGTCGCCAGCACAACGAGCGCACCCGCGAGGAGTGCAAGCAGGAGGATGGATTCCTCGTGGCTAAGATATCGGTCGTACCAGCGCTTGATGATGTCGATCATGGTCAGGCCTTGGTAATGAGATGCCTAAAGAGGCAATCATCGAGCTTTTGGGTTTCCACTCGATGGCCATTCAACCGCTCGAGTGAGCGAAAATCACGCTCGGAACCCGGATCGGTTGCTAGCACCTCCAGCACCTGACCCGATTCGAGCTCGCGCAACCCGCGCTTTGCCATTAACAGCGGCATCGGGCACTTCTGGTCACGGGCATCGACCTGTTTGTCAGGACTTGCAGCTTCCGGGGGCATTGAGCACCAATCGTCAAATTCAGCCGTACAGTATAGCCACAGCCCGCCATGATGCGTAGGGACCAAATGAACTCCCGAGCAAATCTGGCATCAATTACTGCAGACTTAGGCTAAAGTGCCCTTATGCTGTCATCGCGCATCGACAACCTGTTTAAGCCTCTTGCCCGCAGTGGATATCCTATTGCCGAGCGGGTGGCTCGCGCCTGCAAACCCGCAGCCCTGACAGCCCTCGCGGCGTTCATGGTTGTCACATCGTCCTTATCATTGAGCGCCACCGAAAACTTGAAAATCCCCAATTTGGGGGAGTCGAGCACCAGTTTGTTTTCGGCGGACTTCGAGTATCAGATCGGCCGATCCTGGCTAAAAGTGTTTCGAAGCCAAGCCCCCACCGTGAACGACCCCCTGCTTTACAGCTATCTTGAGTCTCTGGTTTTTGAGCTGGTTCAGCACAGCGAACTGCAAGACCGTCGAATTGAGTTAGTGATTGTTGATAATCCGACCATCAACGCTTTTGCGGTTCCCGGGGGCATCATTGGCGTGCACAACGGGCTTTTTCAGTACGCACAAACCGAAGACGAATTTGCCACCGTTATTGCCCACGAAATTGCACACTTGAGCCAACGTCATTTCTCGCGCAGAGTGGAATTGGCTCAGAGCCAATCGACACTCAACATCGCTGGATTGCTCGCCGGAGTTCTGCTCGCAGCCACTGCGGGGACTGACGCCGGGCTCGCAGCCATGACGGCAACCCAAGCCGCACTTCAGGATCAGCAACTACGCTACAGTCGTTCAAACGAGGCCGAGGCCGATCGCGTAGGTATGCGCACGCTCTACAACGCTGGTATGGACCCCTACGCGGCTCCCGCGATGTTTGAACGGATGCTGGCCGCATCACGCTATACCAACGCCGCGCGAATACCCGAGTTCATGCGTACGCACCCATTATCTGAAAAACGGATTGCGGATACCCGTAACCGGGCTATGCAGTACCCCAAGCAGATTCGCCCAGTTAGTTTGGATTACCAATTAATGCGGGCACGGGTAGCCAACCAGCTCGCCAAGACCCCTGAAGAGGCTGTTGCCATGTTTCGCGGGCAACTCGAAGGGCGCCCCCGCTCCGAGGAAGCAGCAAAGTACGGTTTAGTCCTAGCACTAACCGCGGCGGGCAGGCCCGACGAGGCAGCGCTGACCTTAGATGGTATATGGTCGGGGAACACTGATCGCATCGAGTATGTGCTTGCAGATGCAGAAATCGACATCGCTCGGGGAGACCCCAAGCGAGCGGCAGACAAGTTGGAAAGGCGCTTGAAGCTGTCCCCGGGCAACCACCCCCTGACGATGGCCTATGCGCACGCGCTGCAGCAAGGTGGGCAAGCTCATTTAGCGGAAGAGGTTTTAGCCGCCCAGTCAAAGCGTGAACCGGGAGACCCAGGACTCTGGTTTCAACTTGCTGAGGTACAGGGCCTTAGCGGCAACATCATTGGACTGCATCAATCGCGAGCGGAGTATTTTATTTTAGTGGGCAATCTCGATGCGGCTCAACGGCAGCTTACCTATGCACTGAAGTTAGCGGGGGATGATTTCACAACCTCTGCCGCAATAAACGACCGCTTGAAGTCGGTCATCAGCATGCGCGCCGCACTCGATCAGGACTAGCGTCAGGCCCTACCGACCACACCTGTATTTAGTTCAGCGGCAAAATCGAGCATGCGCTTTAAGGGGCGCATGGCTTCGACGCCCAATTCGGGATCAACAAACACTTCGTTATCTTGGCGCTCGAACACAGCCGCAAGTCGCTCCAAGTCGTTCATTGCCATCCATGGGCAGTTGGCGCAGCTGCGGCAGGTAGCACCCTCTCCCGCCGTCGGCGCGATAATGAAGTGCTTATCTGGCGCTGCCTGTTGCAGCTTATAAAAAATGCCGTGATCGGTGGCGACAATGAAAGTGCTTTGCGGCATCGCTTGTGCGGCTTTAATAATCTGGGTCGTTGAACCCACATGATCCGCGATCTCAATCACCGAGGCCGGTGATTCTGGATGCACCAGAACTGCCGCATCGGGATGCACTCGCTTCAAATCAGCGATTCCGCGGGCCTTGAACTCTTCGTGAACAATGCAAGCACCATCCCACATAAGAATGTCTGCACCAGTCGTGCGACGGACGTAATCACCGAGGTGCCTGTCGGGTGCCCAAATGATTTTTTTATCCTGCTCGGCCAGATGCTCGGCCACATCGAGAGCGATGCTGGATGTCACAACCCAATCTGCACGGGCTTTAACCGCCGCGGACGTGTTGGCATAGACCACCACTTCGCGATCCGGATGCTCATCACAGAAGGCCGAGAATTCCTCGACGGGACAGCCCAGATCCAGTGAACAGGTTGCTTCCAGCGTTGGCATCAGAACGCGTTTGTTCGGAGTGAGGATCTTCGCTGTCTCCCCCATGAACCGGACCCCCGCCACGATCAGCGTTTCGGCGGGATGATCTCGGCCAAACCTGGCCATTTCCAAGGAATCCGACACGCAACCCCCGGTAGCTTCCGCTAACGCCTGGATTTCCGGGGCCGTGTAATAGTGCGCAACGATTACCGCGTTATGCTTTTCCAAGTTGGCACGAATCTGCGCCTCGAGCCGCGTGCGTTGCTCGGGGTTCAATCGGCTTTGGTCAGCATTATCGAGGTGCAGCTGTACCTGTTCGCGGATGCGAATTAGCTTGTCTTGGGCGATGGACATAGTCAGGGGATTGAGTGCGAATTACTCACAGAGGTAGGCCGTGGATGCAGATGTTAGCACAAAGTACAACTAGTACCGCGCCAGTGGATGATGACCGCGCAGGGAAATGCTAACCTTCGGACACTACATTATGGCGATCTCCGGTGACTGACGTTAAATCTCAGCGAAAGAGCCCCAAGATCCTTGTCTGCGACGATGACGAGATGGTGCGTGTTCTTGCTCGGGTATGTCTTGAAGAGGCAGGCATGGAGGTCGTCGAAGCGGCCGACGGCATAGAAGCATTATCGGCGTTCACCCGCGAAAAGCCTGACCTGATGTTCCTTGACGTTGAGATGCCCGGCAAGTCAGGGCTTGAGGTTTGTGAATCCATCAGAATGTCGGGCTCCGGCAACGACACACCTATTCTTATCGCAACCGGCGCTGACGATCGCGAATCGATAGATCGGGGTTTCAATGCGGGGGCTACGCAGTACAAAACCAAACCGATCAACTGGTC
Organism: Luminiphilus sp.; assembly: GCA_965655505.1. Classification (GTDB taxonomy): domain Bacteria; phylum Pseudomonadota; class Gammaproteobacteria; order Pseudomonadales; family Halieaceae; genus Luminiphilus. The sequence goes on along the minus strand of CBFHHJ010000057.1, from coordinate 5,118 downwards.
ACTGCTTTCCCGAGACATCCGCTACATGCTGCGAGCGTCGGAAGCCCTTCTTGAGTTAAAAGCTCAAGAGGACCGACTCCGACACCTCGCTTACTTCGATCAGTTAACCAACCTGCCCAATCGTCGAAGTTTTACCGAACAACTGAATAAGAGCATGTTGCACAGCCAACACGCGACAGCGGGCGTTGGCTTGTTAATCATCAACATCGATCACTTCAAACGCATCAACGATTCCATCGGTCATGAGCGTGCTGACGAACTTTTAAAAGCCATCGCAGCTCGCATCCGAGATGCCCTCGCGGGGCTTGCACCTGTGACCTCCGCTTTTTCGTCGCCCGAGCATGCCGCAAGCGCGCCGGGATTATCGTTAGAGCTTGCCAGACCCGGCGGCGATGAGTTCAGCGTTATCGCTCGCAACATTGAGAGTCACGATACGCTCACGACCATCGGCAATACCATCGTCGAAGCACTTGCGAGACCAATGAGCGTCGAGAACCATCAACTGGTTGTGACCCCCAGTGTCGGCATCGCGGTGGGTCCCGACCATGGAGAAACGCCCGAGTTACTGCTTAAACACGCTCACGCGGCCATGCACGCAGCGAAATCAGGAGGACGCGCACGGCTGAGAATTTACGATGACAGCCTTGAGGATGATTCTGCAGAGAAGCTCAGACTAGAAGCAGATCTGAGAATCGCGTTGGAGTCAGGTGAACAACTGCTCATGGTGTATCAACCCCAGGTGGATGCAGCCGACGGCAGTATGTCTGGCGTCGAAGCCCTGGTTCGGTGGAACCATCCAGAGCTAGGGCCGATATCCCCTGAGAAATTCATCCCTATCGCAGAAGCGAGCGGCCTGATCACTCCATTGGGCAACTGGATTCTTCGCCGCGTCAATCAGGACGCATTGGCGGCAGGCAACCACTTTCCTCGCAACGTGGCGATCAGTATCAACCTGTCCCCCTTGCAGTTCAGCCAATCTAATTTCGTCGAAAACCTGTCGAAGACCCTGGCCGAGCTGGACGTCATGTTCAAGATCGAGTTGGAGCTCACCGAAGGAGTCATCATGAGTGATGCTCAGGACAATCTGGGCAAACTAACCCGACTGAAAGAGCTCGGGTTCGATTTGGCAATTGACGACTTTGGCACCGGCTATTCATCACTCTCGTATTTGCGCAACTTCCCCATCGATACGCTCAAGATTGACCGCAACTTTGTTTGGGATCTTGGCACCCCCGATGGCGACGGCATCGTCAAAGCCATCTTGAGCCTGAGTCAGGCATTAGGACTGCGTGTCGTTGCCGAAGGCGTTGAAACTCAGGAGCAGGCGGCGTTTCTCTGTCAACATGGGTGCTCCTGTATTCAAGGGTTCTTACTTGCGCATCCGATTGCTGCTGAGGAATTGCCAGCGGCCAACAACAAGGACTATCGGTCGCTGTTGGGACTACCGCCTAACTCGGACGCCACTGCCACACCGTTATGAACGCAGCATGAGTCGAAAACCACGATACGGGCTTAGCATTTCCGCTACGTTGTTGATGCTTTTGTTTTGCCCCCCCCTCACCGCAAAAGACTCTCCAGAATTGATTCAGGTGCTTGTTCAGGGGCCAAACCCTGAGGAGCTGGAACAAGCCATTACAGCGGTTGGCGGTCGAGTGACTCATCAATTGCCAATCGTGGCGGGTGTTGGGGGCGTCATAAATGCTGAGGCACTCGACAGCTTGGCCGCGCAGCCAGGAGTCGATCGATTTATCGAGGACTTCAATCCCCCAAAAGACCCCCTATCACGGGACTGCCCTGTTGCCGGGGATCTTGATGTTGTGTTTTCCGACAACACGATGCGATGGCGACTGCATAACTTTTCGCAAGACAAAGTAACCTTAAGCGGCATCAGCCTCTCACTTGAGAACCACCGCGAGCCATCAGACCAGCCCGACGACGATGTGGATGAGGTAGCGAGTGAGACTGTGGATGCGTTAGCGGGAGAGGTAGTGAATGAGGTCGCGATTGCGTTCATGCAAAGCGGTGATGTCCAAAAGCGTGCTCCGGCCAGCATTCGCCTACCCGCCGACAATTTTTCACTCAAACAGGTCCTCGATGTCGGCATCACTCAATTGGTGCTGAAGTTCGCAGCGGAGACCGAGGTTCCCACACAGAGCGAGATTAACCTCAGTTTGACGCTGGATGGATGCGTCGTGGAACTACCGAAAGCCTACGCTGATAATCATGGAGACTACTATTACCCCTCCCTGATTGGCGCTGACCTCCTTCACGACAGTGGCATCACGGGCAGCGGTATTGGCGTTGCCATCATTGACTCAGGACTCTGGGACACGCCGGCGTTGACCAACAATACCCTTGGTCAACCGAGAGTCACAGTTCACTACAACGCGATCACCGACATGGCCGATACCGTACTTAGGGATCCGGGCGGACATGGCTCCCACATGGCAAGCATTGTCAGCAGCAGTTTGCCCGTCACCCGCGAGGGGGGAATGGGCTACAAGGGCGTTGCTCCCAATGTCAGCTTGATACCCGTGACTGCTTTTGCCTCCGAAGGGGATGGAGATTTTCTCGATATTATCCGTGGCATTCAATGGGTTGTGGATCACCGGGAAAGCCACAACATCCGCGTGCTGAACATGTCGCTGTCTGCTTATCCGCGCTTTCTGTATTGGCAGGACCCCATCAATCAGGCGGTAATGCGGGCTTGGGCCGAAGGCATTCTCGTGGTCGCCGCTGCCGGTAACGATGGCCCAGACTGGGGCACGATTGGATCGCCCGGCAACAATCCCTACGTGGTTACGGTCGGCGCAATAACTGATAGCTGGACACCTACAGACCGAAAGGACGACTACATTCCAGACTTTTCCTCACGAGGCCCGACACCTGCGGGGCATATCAAACCGGATCTTGTCGCCCCGGGAGGCCACATCACCGGACTGGTACCTGCTGACTCAAAGCTGGCAACCGAAAGCCCTAACTATGTATTGAAGACCGGTGAGTTCGTATCGACAGGCAGCTCCCAAGCCGCAGCGGTTGTCTCGGGCGCCGCTGCCCTGCTGTTTGAATGGGACCCAACCCTGACCAACGACGAGCTTAAGTGCCTGCTAACAACGAGTGCAGAGCCAGCAATCAACCGAGACGGTCGACTCGCCTACAGCCCATTCGCTCAGGGGAGCGGCGCACTGAACATTGCCCGAGCGATGACCCTAGGTAGTCGAACCTGTGATCAGCAGAGCATGGATATCCAACAGGCATTGCGAGGCGAGGAGAGACTCTACGGTCCTGCCGAGGATAATGGCGATGGAACGCCGTACCTCGCCGACCAAGAGCAGCTCATTGCAAACACGCCTACCCCGAAAGGCCCGAGCGAAAGTCGACGTTGGGGCGTAAAGGCCCACATTGAACGCCTGAACCCCGAGACAGACCAACCGCAAGCTCAAGATGTTCTGTTCGACTGGGGCAGTCTTTACGAGCAGGAGCGGCAGCAAATGCAGTCGCTGCGCAAAGCCGACCAGCCCTAAAGCTCCAAAGGCCGCATGAGGCATCCCCCAATGGGGTAACCCATATGGGTAGTTCACATCATTCAGATTCAGTCACCTCCCCCCTAGGATGCATCCAACAGAGTCAAACAACTCTTTGGAATCAACCGGCGCATAGCGCCACCAAAAAAGCGGGACGAGGGAAGCATCATGAACATCAAGACTATTTTAGGAGCAACGGTAGTCGCCGCTGGTTTGGCGACTGGAACATCAGCTGCGTTAGCAGATGGACAGCTTCGCGGCGGCATGACGGCGGTCAATAACGTCGCAAGCGCGATCGCTGATAAAAACAGCTATGCGAGTTACAAGTGGGGCGAAAGCAGCAAAGCCTCTGGCGCAGTTGTAAATAAGCAGGAGCAGAGCTCGCAGTCGAATTTTAAGTGGGCGACTAAGGCACGACCTGCACCAGGTGCCTCAGAGTCTGTAGCAGAAGCTAAAACAGATGCCTCCGTTTCTCGTCACCGTTGGATCTTGCGCAACGATGCGGACCAAGCGCGTCACCGATGGATCCTCCGAAACGATGCAGATCAAGCTCGCCATCGTTGGATCTTGCGTAACGACGCAGACCAAGCTCGTCATCGCTGGATCCTACGAAACGATGCAGATCAGGCTCGGCATCGCTGGATTCTTCGATAAAAGTTAATAAAGCACATAAAGCCCAGCAATCGCTGGGCTTTTCTTTTACTGAGAGCGCTCCAGCGGCATAATCTAGGGTCTTCATCACCAACCCTTTTTAGAGCCCAGCTCAATGATCAAATTTCTGAGCTTAATACTAACTTTTCTACTTCTCTGGTCATCCAACTTAGAAGCCCAACAGACTTTTGATCTGGTTTTTTGGGAATCCCCAATATCAAAACGCTTAAGCCAAAGTATTGTTACTGACACTTTTCAAGACTCAACTGGCGCTATCTGGCTTTCGACGCAAGAGGGTCTGAATTTTTACGACGGAAAGCGTGTAGAAATTTATCGATCCAACATTGTTGATGCCGACGGACTATCCACTGGAAACCTGCTCGGAGTCCGCGAGGGACCTGACGGTAGGATCTGGGTCGCAACGCAAACTGCTCTTCAGGAGTTTTCACGATCCTCTCGCTCGCTCCAAACCCCTGTACCCTTTAAGAACGTCGAGTTTCAGCTTCGAGCATTTCAGGTAGACACTTACGGACGTATCTGGATTGGCACCAACGATGGACTGAAACTCTTCACTCCACAAACAAACCGGCTTTTTGATCTTCAGTTACCCAAACTAGATTTCGGAATAAGCCCTCAGATTGAGTCAATCATCAGCTCAGCAAAGGGGGATATTTTCATAGCGACACAAGACACCGGTGTCCATCAGGTGTATCTCGAGGGAGATAAAGCCCAAACCACTCCCGTCATTTTTTCAGAAGTAGCGAAAGCTGCAAAACCCTATCGCCTCGCTACAGCTAAAAACCAGCTATGGCTAGCCACCCTAGATTCAGGCTTGTTCGTTGTGGATCTAGAAACGGGAGAGGAAAGACATATTTCTGCAGGTCCATCGAGCCTAGACCTTCCATCAAACACCATAAATTCACTTATGGTGGACAAAGATAGA
>CBFHHJ010000056.1:0-9348 GCA_965655505.1 Luminiphilus sp. | reverse complement strand
TTTTGCGCTCTCGGCAGTGCAGGTAGAGTCACGGGCACATCGGCGAGCACACCATGATTTTTTTTGGCTTCACGCTCGGCGCGCTTTATCGACTCCCAACTCACCTTCACATCGTCGCTGGTCACCGCGTCATCAGACGATAAATCAACTTTGCCTTCGAGTTGCCCATCGGCGAAAACATGCGGATGTCGGCGAATTAATTTTTGCGCTAAGCCATCAACCACCCGATAAAAATCAAAGTAGCCCGCCTCACGGCCCAACTGACTGTAGAAGATCACCTGAAACAAAACGTCACCGAGTTCCTCGGCCGTGTGCGCCATATCTTCCCGCTCAATGGCATCGGCAAGCTCGTAGCACTCCTCTAAGGTGGAGGGAACAATGCTTTTGAAATTCTGCTGTAAATCCCAGGGGCAGCCGCCGTCGGGGTCGCGGAGCCGTTCCATGACGCGTAGTAAATCTTCAAGGGCAAATTGGGGCTTTGCCGCATGATCTAAACTAGTCATCAGCTCTCCTTACTTTCACACCGCGCTTTAAACTTCGTCAACGTCTTGAGAGGCATCTCTATGACCACGCTGTTTGCAACGAACGCGGGCACCTCGCCCCCCGGGTCCGCGGCCATCGAAAAGGTCACTAGAGTGGTTTCTTCATCAACGGATTCAAGCTGCCAACTCCCATTAAGCTCGGGAATGCGGACACGACCTTTTTGTAGCGGATACCCATCGGGCTCTGCTGTAACCTTAAGTCGAACAAACTTAGGGACGCCAGCAACGCTCGCATCAGAGGAAGCGTCCACATCGTCAGCTTCAACACTTACACGGGTAACGCTATCCCGATCCGCGAGGGGCCATGGCGCCTCGGTGACTGCATAGATGAGTGGTTCGCCCGACGATGTCGGATCGATTACCTTGGTTTCAACGTTATTGTGATACCACTGTGGGTAGCTGGCGTAATCGCGCAGAACCGACAGCACCGTTGTGATATCTGCGCTGACTTCCACAACCCCTTTGAAAGCCTTAAATTCCGAGCCTTCGATGCTGCGCGTGTAGACGCTAACGACGCTATTCTTTGGCACATCTCGAAGCTGCCAGTCGGCACGAGCGGCCGGTAGATGCAGTAACAACAGCAGCCCAAACAAAACAAAAACAGTGGGACGAAGTTGGCCTATAGGTCTTAGTGCATCAAGTTGATGCGCGACGAGGTAATCGCGAAATCTCCCTCTGAGATCACCCGTCATTGCTGAACCGTTTCATCTGTGTTCACCTCATTTCTGGACAAATTTATTTCTGGGCCAATTTATTTTTGAACCACACGCTGCGCGCTAATGATGTTGTCGAGTTGAACGAGCTTGGCAAGCACTTGGGACAGCTTCTCTATTGAGCCCACTTCTGCGCGCACTAACATGCTCGCGGTGTTATCGGCACGCTCGCTTAAGGTGTTAATAGCCGTCACATTCACCTTCTCGCGCGCCATAACGCTGGTGACATCCGCCAGCAGTCCTTGACGATCGTAGGCCTGAATCGAAATATCCACTTCGAACTGCTCTTCAAGCGCATCTCCCCAACTCACGGCAATGACGCGTTCGGGTGTTTCTTGGTGGAGCGACAGGAGACGATTGCAGTCAGCTCGATGTACGGTTACGCCGCGAGATCGGGTGATGTAGCCTTCGATCCGATCCCCGGGAACGGGCATGCAGCAGCGGGCAAAGTTGGTGAGCATATTCCCGACACCGTCAACCCGGATTGCCTCGCCATGATGATGGCTTGAAGGCGCAACAACACGCATGGGTCGATCTGCAGACACACCTGTAACAGTTTGAGCAGCTCGCAAAATTTGGTTTGAAGTGAGGTCCCCAGCACCAACAGCGACGAACATATCATCAACGGTGGGTTGACCCAGTTGCCGCGCCACCGCTTTATAGTCGAGTGAGGTTAACGCCAATCGCGCACACTCCCGTTCCACAAGAGATCGACCGGCCGAGATATTGTCATCCCGTGTTTGCGCCTTAAACCACTGCTGCACGCTGGCTCGCGCTCGCGCCGTTCGAATATAACCCGTGCTGGCGAGCAACCAGTCACGGCGTGGCTTGGGCTCATTGCCGGTAAGAATCTCGACGCGCTCACCGGTTTTAAGCGCATAAGTCAGAGGGACGATCACCCCATTAACTTTCGCACCGCGACAACGATGGCCCACTTCGGTGTGGACGTGATAAGCGAAATCCAGCGGCGTCGCTCCGTGCACCAGACTGACAACGTCACCTTTTGGCGTGAAGCAGTACACTCTGTCCTGAGCCGCATCAAAGCTAAACTGTTCACTGCCCTCAGTGTCATCGTCCATGGACTCGTGCCACTCGAGCACTTGTCTTAGCCAGGCAAGCTTTTCTTCATAGGTGTCTGAACTGACTTGTGTGGCATCACTGCCCTTATAGCGCCAATGGGCGCAAACACCCAGTTCAGCCTCATCGTGCATCGCCCGAGTGCGAATTTGCACCTCGAGAATCTTCCCCTCGGGGCCGATGACTGCGGTGTGCAGAGACCGGTAGCCATTTTCCTTCGGGCTCGCGATGTAGTCATCGAATTCGTTGGGAATGTTGCGCCACATACCGTGGACGATACCTAAGGTGTGGTAACAGTCCTGCAGCGAATCGACGAGAATACGCAGTGCTCTAATATCGTGAACCTGTGAAAATCCAATGCCTTTACGCTGCATTTTTCGCCAGATACTGTAAATGTGCTTCGCGCGTCCGGTAATTTCAAAGTCGAGGCCCGCATCAGTGAGCGCGCGGGTAAGGTCCGCTCTCACCCGACGAATGAATCCGTCACGTTCTTGGCGGCGACCGTCCAACAGTTTGGCAATTCGGTGATAGGCATCGTGATGGGTGTAGCGAAACGACAGGTCTTCCAACTCCCACTTTAAGTGACCAATACCTAGACGGTGCGCTAACGGCGCATAAACATTGAACACTTCATTGGCGATGCGTTGGCGCTGATCGACCTCCGCCGATTTCAGCACGCGCATTGCAACATTGCGCTCGGCAAGCTTGATGAGCGCCACGCGGACATCATCAACCATTGCAATCAACATACGCCGAATATTGACGTTAGGCGCCGCCGACTGGCCCAAAACTGGCGCATCGCTAGCTCCGGTCAGTTCACTGACCGCAGCCATCCGCAGCACCCCGTCGAGTAACGTACCCACACTCTCACCGTAGCGCTTGGCAACTACCTCTTGCGCCACGCGCTGCTCACGAACGGGTCGATACAACAATCCGGCAACCAACACATCAGCGCCCAAGCGCAGTTCAGCCAGTATATGGACGATCTCGAGGCCCACTGACACCGGATCCGAAACCCCCGCCCAGTCCAGAGTCGCCACGGGCGGTTCGTCTACCAAGGATTTTACAAACTGGGTGGCATCTGCGAGAGCCGCAAGTTCCTGCGCGTCGAGTTCAACCGGCAGAGCCGTCAACCAGTCTTCAAGCCCTTGGTCGTCCAGCTTGGTCGCATCGGGTAGCGCACGAACCTGGACCATTGCTCAACCATCCATTGGGGCATAAACCCCAGTTGAGAGATAGCGATCACCACGATCGCAGACAATTGCCACAATCGTCGCATTCTCCACCTCCTCGCTGACCTGCAATGCCGCGCTAATCGAGCCACCAGAAGAGACGCCCGCAAAGATTCCCTCTTCCCGCGCAAGGCGGCGCATCGTGTGCTCGGAGTCTTGCTGAGAAATATCGATAACTCGATCGACTTTTGCAGCATCAAAAATCTCCGGCATATAAGCCTCGGGCCAGCGCCGGATCCCCGGAATCGCCGACCCGTCTTGAGGTTGTAGGCCTATAATCTCGATCGCTGGATTTTGGCTTTTCAAGTAAGCCGATACGCCCATGATGGTGCCCGTTGTACCCATAGAACTCACGAAATGAGTCACTCGACCCTGCGTCTGACGCCAAATCTCAGGTCCGGTTCCGTTGTAATGAGCGAGGGGGTTATCAAAGTTACCAAACTGGTTGAGCACCTTACCTTCGCCCTGGGCTTCCATGCTGAGGGCGAGATCACGAGCACCTTCCATACCCTGCGCCGAGGTCACCTCTATCAACTCGGCGCCGTAAGCCGCCATCGCCCACTTACGCTCGCTGCTCATGTGCGATGGCATAATCAATACCATGCGATAACCCCGAATCGCAGCAGCCATAGCAAGCGCGATGCCAGTATTACCACTGGTCGCCTCTATCAAGGTATCACCCGGAGTAATGTCGCCGCGCGCTTCAGCTTGGGCAATCATGCTCATAGCTGGGCGGTCTTTTACCGAGCCCGCGGGGTTGTTGCCCTCAAGTTTGGCAAGGACTGTATTGCTGGTGTCACCCGGCAATCGCTGCAAGCGCACGAGCGGGGTTTCACCGATTACCGATTCGATGGTTGGATAATGGGATTGATCAGTGGTCATGGAGCCTCCTCCGAGGCGAGAGTATAGCGCTCGTGACTGACAGGTTCATTGCTGGATCCCTATCGTTAGTCAACTTTTCGGCTCGCATCGCCGATTAAAAACGATCGAACCAATTCACGACTACGTAAGGGTGCTCCCCCAAGATGCACTTCGAGGGCTCTGCGTGTCATTGCCTTGATCAGACGCATTGCAGATAGTGTCATGGGCGTATCCGTCACCCACCAGCTATGAAGCTCCAGCAAACTTCCGCCGGATATATTTTGCAGACTGCTGTGCTCGCAGTTCTCCGCGCTAAACCGCAGTGGGTGAAGTCCGGTTTGTGGATCAAAGCGATAGCTATTCGTCGAGATAATCGCGTCGCCCTGCGCATCTTCAGAAAGATTCAGGTGATAACCAAGCTCTTCGAGCAGAAAACACTCAAAGCGACGCAGCGCTGGTTCTGACTGTCCGGAAGTCAGGCGAGGCAACAGTTGGCCGTAGTGCGAGAAAAGACGGGGATGCGGATCAAAACGCGGCAGTAAGCGCGTGATCAACTCATTTAGGTAAAGACCGGAGAACAACTGTTGCCCCGTCAGCACGATAGCAGGCCCCGCCGTTTCTACTTGCCGTAACGACTTGAGTTCACCACGGCCCGCCAACGTAACCAGTAAGGGAGTGAATGGTTGGCTGATGCCGCCACTACTACCCCCGCGGGCCTTACGCCGTGCACCCTTCAACACCGACGAAACCCGTCCTAACTCGAGGGTCAACAATTCAAGCAACAAACTGCTGTCCCCATAGGGCCGTTTATGTAACACCCATGCTGGTTGCATTCCACTCGACATGTCCGTCAGCGGTCTTCGAAACCCAGGCTACGCAGCGCACGATCGTCATCAGACCACCCGGATTTGACCTTGACCCAAAGCTTAAGCATTACCTTGCTATCGAACGCCTTTTCCATATCCTTGCGGGCATCGGTTCCGATCGCGCGCATACGAGAGCCTTTCTCGCCGATGATGATCTTCTTCTGACCCTGTCGCTCGACGTAGATAAGAGCATCAATGTGAATGACCGCGCCCTCCTGGCGAAAGGCCTCAATCTCCACAGCCGTGGTATACGGCAACTCATCGCCCAACTGACGAACAATCTTTTCTCGGATCAATTCAGCAGCTAAAAACCGTTCAGAACGATCAGTGACCTGATCACTTGGAAAAAAATGGGGTCCCGGGGGCATTTTTTCGCGGATGTACCGCGACAATTCACCGAGATTGGCACTGTTGAGGGCCGATATCGGGATCACCGCATCGAACTGTTCGCGTGCGTCTAACTCTTCGGCATAGGGCAGCAAGACCTGCTTATCATCCAGCATGTCGATCTTGTTAATGATCAGCGCCACAGGGCACTTAACGTCGGCCAAGGCCGCCTGAACAAGTTGGTCTTCCGAGGTCCAGCGAGTTCGATCCACGACGAAAAGCACCAAATCAACGTCCGCCACCGCGCTACTCGCGGTACGGTTCATGTAGCGATTAATCGCTTTGGTTTGCTCTTTATGGATGCCAGGTGTATCAACAAAGATTATCTGTTCACTGCCTTCAGTGAGAATACCCAGCAGCTGATGACGGGTAGTTTGTGGCTTCCGAGAGGTAATGCTAATTTTTTGACCTAACAGGTAGTTGAGCAACGTGGATTTTCCGACATTCGGTCGGCCCACTATGGCCACATAGCCGCAACGCGTTTCGAGCTCAGTCATTAATCAGTCTCTCTAGTATCTGCTCAGCGGCAGCCTGCTCCGCTTGCTTGCGGCTCTTCCCAACACCCTCTACGGGTTCGCTGATGGTCGCCACACGACAGGCGACGCGAAAGGCCTGATCGTGATCAGCGCCCGTGACAGTTAGCAATTCATAATCGGGGATGGGCTGACCGCGGCCCTGCAGCCACTCCTGTAACTGAGTCTTCGCGTCTCGCTGGTCGCTCAAGTTCAGGTCATCAAAACCGTCCCCAAACCAAAGGGTTACCACCTCGCTCGCGCGGTCGAAATTGCTGTCAAGCAGCACGGCACCCGCAACGGCTTCCAAGGCATCCGCTAATATGCTCTCCCGATGCCTGCCACCGCTCTTACGCTCGCCCGTGCCCAAGACCAAGTCGTCGCCCAAACAGAGCTGAACGGCGATCTGTGCGAGATAGGTGCCGCGCACCAATTTCGCCCTGAGTCGACTGAGTTGACCCTCGCTCGCATCCGGAAATTGAAGGTACAGCTTGTGGGCAACCACATGGTTGATCAACGAATCACCCAGAAATTCTAGTCGCTCGTTATTTTTGGCACCCGCACTACGATGAGTGAGTGAGTGAGACAGCAACGACAAATCAGAGAAGCGATACCCTAAGCGCTGCTGAAGCTGAGTATGCTTAAGGCTGAGAGTTGGCTTGCTCAAGCGCTACCCGAGCCCGCCGCCTCAACAACCAGGTCATCGAAGACCATAACGCCGTCCACAATCCACACAAGTGGGAAACGCATCTCGTAAGTGGCATCAATGATGACTTTGCCACGGTCACGATAGATCTCTATATCGTCAACTTTGATATCGTAAATTTGGCTGGTGTTCAGCAATTTTCGCAAATGCGTGCGTATGTCCTGAAGCGTCTCAGTCTTGGGGTCGTACTCGGCTGCGGCCCGTTCAACAATGTCTTTTACCGTCATGTAGGTCATATAAGACGGCGCAATACGCAGTACCAAAACCAAGAAGCCGCCCAATACCAGTGCATTGAAGGCGACACCCCAAAACGTAAAACCCTTTTGACGGCGCATATTCGATACACCCATTTCCTTGTTCATCACGTCACCTCTGTCCCAGTCAATCTATGAGTCAATCTATGAGTCCAGCACGATCGAAACTGGGGATGGAGAAAAACGACTCCCAGTGCATCCATACCGACACCGCCTTGCCGACAATATCGCGTTCAGGCACTTGACCCCAAACACGACTGTCGCTGGAGTTATCTCGGTTATCGCCCATCATGAAGTAGTGGCCCGGCTTAACGCGAACTGAAAAATCGCGACTTGGTCGTGTTACGTCGACCTGCATTTGGTAAGCATCGTCATCTACGGTCTCCAATCCTACGTGAACGCGACCTCCGTCATACGCAGCGGCAGACAGCCACTGTCGCGGAATCTCTTCGCCATTAATAAATACGCGTTTACCCCGATACTCAACGAGATCGCCGGGCAAACCGACCACCCGTTTTATGTAATAGGTTTTGTTCTGATGAGGCGGAAAGAACACCATGACATCACCCCGCTCAGGCTCACCAATGGGGATCACCTTGTTACGGATCACGGGCAGCCGTAGCCCGTAGGTATATTTGTTAACCAGAATGAAGTCGCCGACCTCTAACGTAGGCACCATGGACGACGAGGGTATCTGAAAAGGCTCAAACAAAAATGAGCGTAGGATGAAGACTGCAGCCAGCACTGGGAAAAACGACCGCGCGTATTCCACGATGGCGGGTTCTGCTGCGGATTTCTGTGCAGCAGCCACAAATTGTTGAGCATCTTTGGTTTCTGGTTGCTCCCAGTTCGGATATTTTTCTTTCAGGGCGCTCAATCGAGCCTTGCGTGGGCCCGCGGCAATCACAGTATCGAGCAACCATATTAGGCCGCTTCCAAACACGAGGATTACGAGGATCAGAGGAAAATCAATATTCAAACTACTCTCCGTTAGCTAGCGGCGGGTCAATCAACCTGGAGCACCGCTAAAAATGCGGACTGGGGAATTTCGACGTTACCGACCTGCTTCATGCGCTTCTTACCGGCTTTCTGCTTTTCGAGCAGCTTCTTTTTACGGGTCACATCGCCGCCATAGCATTTAGCCGTAACATTTTTACGCAACGCCTTAACCGTTTGCCGCGCCACAATCTTGCCACCCACAGCTGCCTGTATGGCAACATCAAACATCTGGCGAGGTATTAACTCTTTCATCTTCTCAGTGAGAACCCGACCTCGCCCCTGTATGTAATCTCGATGCACAATGACTGCAAGAGCGTCCACACGATCACCATTGATCAGCACATCTAGCCGAGATAGCGGCGCAGCTTCGAAGCGATTGAAACTGTAATCGAGAGACGCGTAGCCGCGACTGACCGACTTCAGCCGATCAAAGAAATCGAGCACCACTTCCGCCATGGGCACGTCGTAGATCACCTGCACCTGATTACCTAAAAATTGCAGATCGACCTGAGCACCCCGCTTCTCGACACACAGGGTAATGACGTTACCCAGATATTCCTGTGGTGTGAGTACGGTCACGCGGGCAATGGGCTCGCGCATCTGCTCAATGTCGCCGACATCGGGCAAGCGCGATGGGTTATCAACGTTGACGACGCTGCCGTCTTTTGTAACCACCTCATAGATCACCGTCGGCGCAGTGGTTATCAAATCAAGGTTGTATTCGCGCTCCAAACGCTCCTGAATGATTTCCATGTGCAGCATGCCGAGGAAACCGCAGCGGAATCCAAAGCCCAGCGCGTCCGAAGTCTCTGGCTCATAAAACAATGATGCATCGTTGAGCGTCAGCTTTCCAAGGGCATCGCGAAAGTCTTCATAATCATCTGACGAGACCGTAAAGATGCCAGCATAGACTTGGGGTTTGGCTTTCTTGAATCCGGGGAGTGCGGGTACATCGGGCGCATTACCGGGAATGAGCGTGTCGCCGACCGGTGCACCTTTAATATCCTTGATGCCGGCAACAACGTACCCAACTTCGCCGGCGGCGATTAATGTTGTTTCAGTACGTCGCGGGGTAAAGACGCCCACCATGTCGGCGCTGTATTGCTTGCCGGTGGACTTAATCAGGAATTTATCCCGTTTCTTCAACACACCCTCAGTCACCCGAACGAGTGACACGACACCTAAGTAGGTATCGAACC
>CBFHHJ010000055.1:0-9395 GCA_965655505.1 Luminiphilus sp. | reverse complement strand
CTCGGTACTGACCCGCCCCGATCCTCGAGGCCGACAGCGACCCATTGCCGCGAATGTGGACGTCATGCTCATTGTGATTGCGCCGAGCCCACCAGCCTATGCCAACCTTATAGATCGCTACCTGGTCGCCGCAGCGGAGGCGGACATTGACGCTGCCATCGTGCTTAACAAGGTTGATCTACTGGGTCAGAGCGACGCTGCCCAGAACGAACCGACTGAAAAGGATCCCGCGTTGGCGCTCGCGGAGTGCTATGAAGACCTCGGCTATCCCGTCGTACACACCGATCAACACAGTGATCCCGCCGCCGCAGCGCTCAGACCCATCACTGAAAATCGGACCGTCGTTTTAGTCGGGCAATCGGGGGTTGGCAAATCTTCACTCATCAATCGCCTGATTCCTGACTTAGACATTCGAGTGGGGGCGCTATCCGAAGCCATTGATAAAGGCCGACATACCACCACCGCGGCGGCGCTCTACCACCTGCCAACGGGAGGTGCTTTGGTGGACTCCCCCGGCATTCGTGAGTTTCACCTTCACCACCTTGAGGATACCGCCGTCGCCCACGGATTTATCGAATTCAGGCCTTTTCTCGGCCGCTGCCATTTCCGCGACTGCAGCCATGATCACGAGCATGGCTGCGCGTTACTTGACGCAGTGGCTGCGGGCAAAGTCAGCCAGGATCGGCTCGATAGCTACCGAATGATTATTGACTCACCCATCATTTGAATTGCCAGACAAGAGCGCTTCGGCGTCGCGGCGAAGATCGTCATAGAGCAGAAATTCGAAACGAATCTCAACTTTCCAGGCGCCAGCACGCTCCAGCCCCGGCTCATCAATACGCCAGTTGTAACTGGGCTCAAATTCTAAAAACAGGTAATCGCGATAGGTCTGACGGCGAAACCGCAGGCCGAGACGGTAATTTGAGATGTACTGGTTGGGCTCAGTGACGCCCCAAACCTCGCCGTAGAGCATCGTCGCCCGTTGTTTCTGCTTGCCGTTTTGCCAGCGCATAATGTGTGCGAGTGACGTGCTCCACTCGTAGCCCTGACTTTCGCGGCCGTAAAATACCCGACTAAAACTTCGCAGCAGTTGGTCATCAGAGAGTTGATGATCGAGCTCTAAGCGGGATGTCGCATAGGCGCCCTCGTCAATTTCATACTGCACGCGCTGAGTAAAACGCATGGTATTGCGATCGGACAGGGGCGTCATAAACCGGTATTTCACCCCCGGCCTCGGGCCCGACGAACTCATCCCGAGGGTGAGATCAAAACGATGTTTGGTTGTGATTCGAGAGCCCACTTGGTACTGCAAGCCAACGGGGCTTTGGGAACGATCCTCTTCACCGTTGACTTCATCGGTTGGATTGTCGCCGCGAAACACCAAATCAAGACGACTCGAGATCGCCGGCAGATTGACCTTGCCTCCGACCCGCACACGGATGTCATTTCCGTAACGTTCATCCCAATCTTCAATAAGTCGCAGCCGAAGCTGGGACTCAGCGGTCTCCAGATCGGTTTCGTTATTGCCGAAGTAACTGTCGACCCAGCGGGTTAACACGTTGGCACTCCCGGTCACATAGCCGTGCCCTGAGTCGATCCAGGAAGGGTTTGCGGCCAAGGGATTGGTGTCAGCTGAAGGCTCTGAAGCCCCGACTGCTTCCTCAACTGGGGGCAGTTTAGGCCCCCAAGCGCTCTTACCATCGCGCTCACTAGCACTGCCGGGCTCGTCTACTGAGCCCTCTGGGTGCTCTCTTTCGTGGCTTTTGCTACCGGGCTTCGCTTTACCGGGATTCGCTTTACCGGGCTTCGCTTTTGCGTGACTTGTTTCTGCGTAATCTGCGTCGCTACTAATTAATCGCCCTTCAGTTTCAGGCGACACAGTCTGAGATGCGCTGTTCTGCGTCACATCTGCTACAGCGCGGTCTGAAACGGTTTCAGCAAGGACTGTCGTATCGGGGTCGACTTGAGCAACGACGATCAGATCCTGTAACTCCGAAAAATTACGCACGTCAGAAAGCTGCTCGGCCCACCCAAAGGGTGCCATAATGAGCAACACGCCGGCGCCAACCAAAGAACGCCGAGCACTCGCTATGTCAAGCCTGCGACCCACGGTTTGGCATGCTCCTACAACCACGACGAAAGTTCACTCTACATTTGATGACACAATTATTCATCGGTTTACAAGCGATTCTCCCACAACATCTGCTCACGCGAATGATCGGCTGGCTGGCGGAACTCGAGCGCCCTATCTGGCTTAAAAATCTGCTTATTTCGCTGTTTATGCAGGCCTATGGCGTATCGCTTGAAGAAGCCGAGCTGCCAGCAGCGAATGATTATCGTAATTTCAATCATTTCTTCACCCGCGCACTGCAACCCCAGGCCCGCCCAATGGCCGACAGTCGGTACCTGATGCCCGCCGATGGCGCACTAAGTCAGCGCGGCAACGTCGATGACGGCCAGATCATCCAAGCTAAGGGGCGTTGGTACAGTGTCGAGGCACTGCTCGCGGGTGGCGCAGACGAAGCGCAAGCCTTCGACACGGGTAGCTTTGCCACCGTTTATCTTTCCCCCAGCGATTATCATCGTGTACACATCCCCATTTCGGGACGACTGCGCCTAACACGCTATGTGCCCGGCGATTTATTTGCGGTCAATCAGCGCACAACAGAGGGCGTAGACCAGCTATTTGCCCGCAACGAACGCCTGGTTTGCTTGTTTGATACCGCCGATGGACAGGTCGCAGTGGTACTCGTGGGCGCCATTATTGTCGCTGGTATCGAAACCGTATGGGGGGGTATTGAATCGCCCCAACCGGAGACCATCCGAGAGCGCCGTTGGAGCGAAGATGAGGCCCCCACGTTCGCAGCGGGGGATGAAATCGGTCGGTTTTTCCTTGGATCGACGGTCGTAATGGTCACTGAGCGCGCAGATCTCGACTGGGCCGAGGAGGCCGGGGCCGAGGTCAAAGTCCTCGCAGCAATGGCTGACTAAGACCTCCACACCCGCCAATTTAAGCTCTCAGAGATTCTCTTCAGCGAAAGCCGCCAAACGAGAACGGACAATGCCGTTGATAAACATAATCCCCGCATGATCGTAACGCTTGGTCTTCTCGACCAGATACGTGAGCCCTGAGGTTAGCGGCGAAATGTATTTGTTATCGATCTGCGCGAGATTACCCAAAACGACGATCTTAGAGTCGGCACCGACCCGGCTGATGATGGATTTCAGCTGAAATTGGGTCAGGCCCTGCGCCTCATCGATAATAATGTAGGCGTTGTTGAAGGAGCGGCCGCGCATAAAATTCAAGGACTTGAACTGGATATTCGCGCGCTCTTTGACGTAATCAATGCTGCCGCCAGAGCACTCATCAGTGCCGTGCAAAATTTCCAGATTGTCGTCAAAGGCCGCCAGCCAGGGCGCCATTTTCTCTTCCTCGGTGCCAGGCAAAAAGCCAATATCCTCGGCAATCGGCGGGGTAGACCGCGCAACAATCAACTTCGAATACTTTTTCTGCTCAAGAATGGAATGCAGGCCGTAGGCCAATGCCAGCAGGGTTTTACCTGAACCTGCAGGCCCGGTCAGTACGGTCATATCAATATCGTCGTCGTCGAGTAAGCGCATCGCCATCGCCTGCTCAAGATTGCGTGGCGCCAGGCCCCAAAAACGCTGATTCATCAGGTTATCGCGGCTATCGACCCGCAGATACACATACTCGTCGTCCATGCGTGCCACGTATGCTAAAAATTCCTGATCGTCGTAGACGAACTCGTTAGGGTAGGCGGCGGGCATCGCATCCCGCGCAATACGGTGCAAGGTGACGTCCCCTTCACGCACCGTATCGACATCGGCAATCGTCGACCAAAAATCCCCTTGGACGTGGTCATAGCCAGTCGATAGCAGGTCGATATCATCGAGCACACGATCGTGGCGATAATCCTCCACATGGGTCAGCCCGGAGCCCTTGGCCTTAATTCGCATATTGATGTCTTTGGTAACCAGACACACGAAGCCGCTGGGGTTCTCGGACTGCAACCGCAGTGCGACGTTGATAATCCGATTGTCATTGGCCTGATCCTGCGTTGCATCCAGAAACGGCACGTCAGTGTTTTCCTGTATCAGTTGGTCCGGGTAGATCGCGAGCGTACCCAGCGGGCCATTAATATTGGTGCTGGGGTTTTCCACCCCCGACTGGATCGCCTGTGGGCCCGCGTCCCCCACCACCTTGTCAATCATCTGGATAGCGATGCGCGCCTCACGACTGACGGTCTTATCGCGCCGATCCTTGATGTGATCGAGCTCTTCAAGCACGGTCATCGGAATCACAACCTGATGTTCCGCAAAGGCCGAAATGGCGGTGGGATCATGAAGCAGCACATTGGTGTCTAAGACATAGGTCTTTTTTGGCGAAAGATCGACATTGGGCACATCGACGCGGGCTACGGCGCTAGCTTCCATCTGGGAATCCTCGAGGCTGATTGGGGGGTAGTGCAACATCATTGAGTGGTGTGCGGAGAGTGAGGCTTATTGCGGAACTTGGAGCGGAGTCTGTGCCATCCGGATCGATCCGGAGCGTGAGGCAGGCTGCGCGCCCGTGGGACACAGGCGTTTGCTTGACCTGAATGTCGGCGTGCTTGGAGGAACCCTCAGGGCCCGATCGCTTCGTCAAATGACGCCCGTCCTACTCATAAATTTTCGGCCTTGCCACAGTAAAGCTCCCGATCGGCTCCCTGTCAACGCACTGATGGAAAACTTTGCGGTTCGTGCAAATCTCGCTGACAGGGAGCAGGAAATTCGCTAGCATTCGCGGTCTTATTTATTGATTAGCCATCTTGGCAGTCATTTCATCCTATATCACCAATCAGGTTGTCAGGAGCTCCATCCGGCCATGCTGAACAACAACGCGCTGGCCCAGTTGAAGGGCCTCAAGGATCAGATTGAGGCGCAGAAAGAGCACACCGAAGCCACCGTCAAAGGCACCCAGAATCGCTACGGGTTCGCGGTGGTCGACGACGGCCGCGAAATTTTCATCCCACCCGATGAAATGCTGAAAGTCCTGCCCGGGGATCGCGTTCGTATCTGCATCCGCCCGGCAACCGGGCCGAAAGCCAAGCCAGGCAAAGACAACCGTACCGTGGCTGACATTGAACAACTTATCGACAGCTCATTGGGGCGCTTCGTCGGCAAGGTCGTGAATAAAGGCAAAGCGGTATTTGTGGTCCCCGACCTGCCCAACCTGAGTCGTTGGCTATTCATACCAGCCCACGCTCGCAACGGTGCAAAACCGGGCGATTTGGTGGAATGCGCCGTACTTCGCCATCCGATTAAAGATGGCAAACCCTCAGCCAAGGTACTCGCACGTCTCGGAGACAGTGCGACTCCCGGCATTGAGAACCGCTATAGCGCTGCGCGGGCCGGGATTCAATGGGAATGGCCCGAGAAGCAAGCCAACGCCCTCATCGAGCACGCCAAGGGGCACAACCCCATTGAAGACGCCGACCGGACTGATCTCACGCATCTGGCCTTCGTGTCGATTGACGCGGCACGCACCCAAGACATCGACGACGCCCTCTACGCGGAAGTCACTAACGATGGTTGGACGCTGTACGTGGCGGTAGCTGACCCCACCGCTTATATCGGCGACTCCTCTGAGGTCAACGACGCGCTGCTGCAACGCGGGACTTCGGTGTATTTTCACGGCGATATGTTGCCCATGTTGCCGGAAGCGGTCGGGCGCGACTTCTGCGCCCTCGCGGAGGAGCAAACCCGCCCTGCCCTCGTGTGCAAGATCTCGGTGAGCGATGAGGGTGAAGGCCGTGGTTCGCTCCCGCGCCAAGCTAACCTACTCGGCCGTCGCCCGCTATGTCACCGGCCACAACGACGAGTTGATTGCCTGGTCGAACCCCCTCGAAGCGCTGGTGCAGGCCTATCGAGCCCTGCGTCGTCGCCGAGAAACCCATGAACTCGTCATGGAAGATCGCCGGGAGTACCGCTGGCACCTCAATGACGACAAACAAATCGACCACGTCGAAGTGACCGAGAAGATGGCGTCGCAGCACCTGGTGGAAGAGTGCATGATCGCCGCCAACCGTTGCGCTGCACACTTTTTAGCGATGGCCGATGCCTCGGGACCTTTTGTGGTCCATGGCGGGTTTCGCAAAGACCGGCTTGCCGAAGCGCGAGAGTTTTTAACCAAATACCTGCCCGAACTCGCAGACGCACCTCTCGAAACCCTTGAGGGCTACCAGCAGGTGCTGGCGGGGCTTGCGAGCGCTGACCACGAGTTGCCCCTGCGCGGCATGGTGAATCGACTGCTCACCCGAGCGGAACTCACCACCAGCCCTGCAGAGCACATGGGAATGGCACTACAGGCCTACACCAACTTCACCTCACCGCTTAGAAAGTACGTCGATTTTCTCGTTCACAAGCAAATTAAAGCGGTGCTGGCCAAGCAGGCCACTAACACGGTCAGTAGCGAGCAACTGCAGCAAGCGAGCGTTGCCATTGCCCGAAGTCGTCAGGCCACTCAAGCCGCGGAGCGCTGGTTAAGCGCCAACTATCTGGCGCGCCTGGCCCGAGAGGAACAAACTCAGTTCGCCGGCAGGATATGCCACATCACCAGTGCGGGCTTTACGGTCAGGCTCGACGATACGGGGCTCGAGGGGCTGGTAGATCTGCGCAAAGATCCCGAGAAATTCAGCTTCGATAAGTGGACGGTGAGCCTGACTTCCACCACGCGACGCTTTCAGCTTGATCAAGCGGTCGAGGTGACGTTTAAAGGCGCCGATGACACTCAGGGTTGGCTCGTACAATTTGAGCCCGCTGACGGCTGCGGTCTCAAACCGACCAAAACCGATCCTGAGACCACTGACTGACTGCACGCTAGGTATATGACAAGGAGTCGCCGCTATGCCCAACTGGATTTCCGTCAAGGGGTTGATGACCGATCAACAACTGCTTGGTGAGCAAGTTACCGTCAAAGGGTGGCTGCGCAGCAAGCGGGACTCCAAAGCAGGCATTTCCTTTCTCGCAGTCCACGATGGCAGCTGCTTCGACCCCATTCAAGCGGTTGTGCCCGACACCCTCAGCAACTATCAGGAGGAGGTCCTGCCACTGAGTACGGGCTGCGCGGTAGAAGTGACCGGCGAGTTAGTGGCCTCTCAAGGCAAAGGCCAGTCGGTAGAGATTCAGGCCAGCGCCGTTGTCGTTGTTGGCGGGGTGGACGATCCCGAAGCCTATCCGATCGCCAAAAAACGCCATACGTTCGAGTATTTGCGCACTCAAGCACACCTGCGCACGCGCACAAATACGTTTGGCGCGATCACGCGCGTGCGCCACGTGCTCGCCAATGCCATTCACAACTTCTTCCACGAGCAGGGCTTTTATTGGGTTAACACACCCATTATCACAGCCAGCGACTGCGAGGGCGCGGGAGAACTGTTTCGGGTCAGCACCTTAGATTTCGCCAATTTGCCGCGCAAGCCTGACGGCAGCGTCGACAACAGTCAGGACTTCTTCGGCAGCGAAGCATTTCTGACCGTATCGGGGCAGCTGGCCGTGGAGTCTCACTGTCTGTCAATGAACAAGGTGTACACCTTTGGGCCGACATTCCGCGCCGAAAACTCCCATACCTCTCGGCATCTCGCCGAGTTCTGGATGGTCGAACCTGAGATCGCTTTTGCAAACCTGAGCGACAATGCTGACCTTGCAGAACAATTACTGCGGGCGGTCATTGCCGAAGTGTTGTCATCCTGCGGCGATGATATGGCGTTTTTCCAGCAGCGCATCGACAAAACCGTTATCGAGCGATTAGAAGGTATTGTTGCGAGTAACTTCGAACGCATGAGCTACACCGAAGCCGTTGATATTCTCAAAGCCTCGGGTCAGTCGTTCGAGTTCCCCGTTGAGTGGGGCATCGACCTTGCCTCCGAGCACGAGCGCTATCTTGCCGAGCAGCACGTTGGTCGCCCAATAGTGGTTACCGACTACCCGAAGGAAATCAAAGCGTTCTACATGCGACTCAATGACGATGGTAAGACGGTCGCCGCGATGGACGTCTTGGCACCGGGCATTGGCGAAATCATTGGCGGCAGTCAGCGTGAAGAACGGCTCGATGTGCTCGATAGCCGCATGGATCCCCAGCTCAAAAACGATCTCTGGTGGTATCGAGATCTGCGCCGCTATGGCACGGTGCCCCATGCGGGCTTTGGCCTCGGTTTTGAGCGGCTGCTGGCGTACATCACGGGCATGGAAAATGTGCGCGACGTCATCCCATTCCCACGCACACCGGGTCACGCGGACTTCTGACCCGCCTCACGAATTGCCGCTGTTTTAGCGCTTACGCTTCTTCAGTCCCTTCTCCAGCAGATCGTGCAATGCCACGTAGGTCTGCGTCAGTTTATGACTCGGC
The DNA here is from genome assembly GCA_965655505.1 of Luminiphilus sp. Classification (GTDB taxonomy): domain Bacteria; phylum Pseudomonadota; class Gammaproteobacteria; order Pseudomonadales; family Halieaceae; genus Luminiphilus. The sequence goes on along the minus strand of CBFHHJ010000055.1, from coordinate 988 downwards.
GCTAGATAGATCAGCGGTTTCATCTCATAGTGGGACTCGCGCATCTTGACCGAACTCGTTAAAAACGTATCGAGCACCGGAAAGCCCTCTTCCTTGAGTTCATCAACCAACTCACCGGGCAGACGGGCCTGTGCATTGAACTGATTGATCACGATGCCCTCCACTTCGAGATCCGGATTATGGTCTTCCTGAAGTTCCTCGATGTTGTTCATCAGCTCATACAAGCTTTGGCGCGCAAAGGTGTCACAATCGAAGGGCACCAGCACCGTATCGGCAGCGATCAGCGCGGACTTTGAGTAAAAGTTGAAGTTGGGCGGAGTATCGATGTAGATGCGATCGTATTCGCTTTCCAGCTTCGCTAAGGCGTCACGGAGCTTATAAATCTTGTACCGAGACTCAAGGTCTTTCTCAATTTGACCAAGGTAGGGACTCGACGGCATCAGATACAGGTTCTCGTGGGGCGTCTCCCAAACGAAAGAGTCAGGATTCTTGCGCATCTTGCGCGAGCCCACGGTTTGCTTGAACAACCCGGCAACACCTTGCGCCTCAGCGGGAAATTGCTCCGCGTCGATTTCTCCCACTAGATAATGGGTGGAATTACCCTGCACATCGAGATCAATGACAAGGGTCTTCAGCCCTTGACTGGCTCCAATCGCGGCCAGATTACAGGTAATGGACGTTTTACCAACGCCGCCTTTTTGATTAAACACCACGCGATGCACGCAATTTCCTCCTAAACATTAGTCATTGATGGTTGCGCATTTACTGGCTGCGCGGATCCTCGCCTCGCCAGACCTGAGCGTACAGGCACTCAATCTCAGCTTCAGTGCCGATTCGGGGGTTGTTAGCGGGCGAACCCGATGCCACTGCCTGAGTTGCCATTGTGGGGATAGCCGCAAACCAATCCGCTTCGCTGATACCGAACTGCGCTGGCGTCGGCACGTCAAGATCGGCACACAACTTTCCAAGACCTGAGATCAGTAAATCA
>CBFHHJ010000054.1:0-9453 GCA_965655505.1 Luminiphilus sp. | reverse complement strand
CACGCCAGAAATCATTAACTTCATGGCAACCGAAGCGTGCGGCCTCATTTGCATGCCCGTCACAGCCGATCGCGCTCGACAACTGCGCATCCCGTTGATGGTGCGCGACAATCGCTCACAACACGAAACCAACTTTACCGTATCAATCGATGCAACAGAGAAAGTCGGACCCGGCATCAGCGCCGCTCAACGTGCGCATACGATTTTGAAAGCCGTAGCGGCTGACGCGCAACCGGCGGATATCCAGCAACCTGGACATATTTTTCCGCTCGTTGCCAAGCCGGGCGGCGTACTGAAGCGCGCCGGCCATACTGAGGCTGGCGTCGATCTAGCGCGCATGGCCGGACTTGCGCCCGCTGCCGTCATCGTAGAAATCATGAATGCCGACGGCACCATGGCACGACGTCCCGAACTAGAAGTGTTCGCTGAAGCTCACGGGTTAAAGATGGGCACAATCGCCGATCTCATCGAATACCGCTCGTTTCATGATCACTCAATCGAGTTCTGTGAGAGTCACGAAGTGGATACCGAGTGGGGAGTCTTCACTCTGCACAGTTTTCGTGACCTGATCGATGACACTGCGCATTTCGCGATGCAGCGGGGAAGCGTCGTTGCGACAAGCCCGCTTCCCGTGAGAGTTCAGGCCGTTAACACGCTTCGGGATGTCCTTGGAACGACCCTGTCATCGGGGCGCAAAGGCTGGTCGTATCGAGCAGCGATGGCACATATAGCCAGTATTGATCGCGGCGTGGTTGTAATGGTCGGACAACCGGGCAATCCTGAGGATTTGCTGAAGGACGTCCATCAGTTCCTCGGTTCGGGTGAACCACCTCCCCAGCCGCAAAACTATCGACTGATTGGTACCGGCGCGCAGATCCTCAGACACCTTGGGGTTGAGCGTATGCAGTTACTTTCAGCACCCCTTCGTTTCAATGCCTTATCGGGCTTCAATCTCGAGATCACCGAGTTCATCAGCGCCCCGTAACCCTACCGAGCTCGCACCAACTTGGTTTGATTGGGCTTAGTTGTGGAACGTAACCACGTCCCCTAACTCTGCCCGATCAGTTCGCACCGTATTCACTGCATCGCTGGTATCCGGGTAGCCGAAAGACAAACCAAACACCAACTTCTGATCATCGGGCAGGTTGAGCGCCGGCCTGATAACGTTAGCGAGAAAGCTCAACGCGGCTTGTGGGCACGAGCCAAGGCCATGAGCCGTCAGCCCCAGCATCACCGTCTGCGCGAACATTCCGAGGTCACAGGCCTCCCGTAAACCAAACTGCGCAGGCAAGGTGAAGAAGCAAACCGCAGGGGCACCGAAGAAACTAAAATTGTTCATAAACCAACTTTGTCGGCGCGCTTTTTCCTCTCGCGGAATGCCGAGGGCAGTGTACAAGGCACGAGCGGAAGCATACTGGCGATCCCGATAGACGCCATCATATTTGCCTTCATAGGGAAAATCTGGAGACGCGTCCCCGGCGGCAAAACGCTTCGGCAGCTCTTCCCGAAGCGACTCCAGCAAATCACCTGTGACAATATGGGCAAACCAAGGCTGGGTATTACAGTTACTTGGACTTTGTATCGCCGCGGTAAAAACCTCTTCGATGACTTGGGTGGGAACCGCATCGGGAAGAAATGCCCGCACCGAGCGCCGCGTCTGCACAATCTCAGAAAAGTTTTTCGCCTGGTCGCCATGATCGGCCATTCATTGCACTCCTTTAATTAACTTGTTGGTGTCTCAAACCAGCGACAACAGAACCTGCAACACCCGCTTATCGTCATAGTAGGGGACGCTTTGCTGGCTTATCAACGAAACATCCAGTAACTCAATGCCTATCCCTTGAAGTGCCTCCTCGGATACAGCTGATGGATAGCGGCCACGCTGTCGATCAACCAATACGTAGTTCAGTACATCCGTCGCTTTGAGGTCGCTGTCATCACGGGTTAAGTAGTGCACAAGCTGAGTCACCAATTGATCAAAGCTCATTCCGAACTGCTCGGGATCGCTGCCGAGATTAGGAATGTACACTTTCGGACACCCATTCTGCGCTATCGCCTCGCCCACACCGTGGGGCAACAGGGTCGCAACCAAGCTCGAGTAGAAACTGCCCGGCGCGTAACAAATCAGCTCGGCCGCGCCAATCAGCGATGCATTCTGAGGAGCGAGACCGAGCTCCATCGGCTCGGCCAGGTCAGAGCGCTCCGTTAAAAAAACTCGATCAATCGCGGCATCAATGGGCGCCTCTTCCTTACCGGTGAGGCGATGTTGTCCAATGATTGTCTGTCCGGTGGACAGCACTGCGCCCAGGTGGGCATTGTCATTGACCACCGCCCGTACTGTGCCCCGCACACTCACGAGCTGCGAGAACAACTCTAGGGTTGCATCAAGATCTCGGCCATTACTCAAGTAGCTACCGGTCAGAATGAGATTGCCGATCGATGCACCCCGCAGATCAAAGTCATCGGGCAATGCAGCTGAAACATTTACCAGCTGGGCACGAATTTGCTCCCCAATAGACTCAGGGATATCTGCCACCAGTTCGTGATCGCCCGCCGCCATTGACTTGAGCGTCAAGGACAGCCCAGATGGGCTGGCATCGTGAGGTAGCCGATGCCTAAATAAGGCGTAGACCTCTGGGCTGCCTAAAACCGATTCATCTGCTAGCGCCATTAAACGATGTCGCAAGTCGCCAACCGCTGGCATATCGAAACACTGCCTTAAAGTCGCTGAACTGCCGCCGCTGTCAAACGGCGTTAACAAATGAATACTATTATGAGTGTACGATCGAATTTTATGACTGAGGCCATGCAGCGCTGTGCCGCCACTAAAAAACAGAACCCGCGGGCCAAGTTCAGGGGCTTTTGCGTATCGACTGATTTTCACGAGATCGGGAATCTCAATCGTTCGGGTTACGCGGAGGCGCTTGCTACGGACATTGGGCATGGGGATAGTCTCGGCGCAAGCACCCCATCTGGCAAGCATTGCGTGAGAATTACACACCTTAATGGCGCCGATGGTATTCTTTGCGGGAATCAGGCCTTTAGACGGTCGTTTTTTGAACCATCAAGGCCCGTCGTTGATGAAACACAAGACAGCGTGGCGGCCGCGCCTTGTTTTATAGCACCGGAGAACCTATGCAAATTCCCACTGCAGTGAGGGAAAACCTGCAGTTTTTAGTCGCCGAGGTAATCGCTCAATGCAAAACTCTGCGCAAGGCGTTGGTCAGAGAGAACCCTTCGGGGGTTCAGCGACTTATTGACCGCGCGGGCTACGCGTCCAATCTCAAGGGGCGGGTTCAGAGCGGCACCATCAGCCACATCGCACAACACGATATCGACGATGCGCGCACGCGCATTCAACTGGGCGAGTACGCCGAGATCGCCCATCAATTAGAGCGTGTCACCGACAAATTTCGGGATATCGGCCGTCAATATTTAGAGGTCGAACATGTCCAAGTGATCTCTGGGCAACGCTTTAAAACCCCTTTGACGCGTATCGCAGAAACCCTGAACAACCTCGCCGATGATTTACCGCCGACTACCGGTGAAAGCGCTATGGCGCTTACCCGCTGTGCACGGCGACTCGAGCAGCAGGCAGACAAACTGCATAACGACTTTGTTAGCGGACTAGGACAGCACCCCAAATATGCATCCGATGTCAGCCGTGGCATTTTAATGACTCATAGCTTGAAACAAATTGGCGATTGCGTGCTTCGTATCAGTGAGAGTCTGCTGACGATGCAGCTTGGGCGCCAAATGAGCTTTGATCGTTACAAATCACTTCAATCTCTCATTAGTGACAACCCCGAATTCTCCGACGCTGAAGTCAATACCATCGCGGCAACACGGTCGGGAAGCTCGATTAGCGGACTACGGTCAAAGGTGCCCGGCAAAACCGCAGCGGTTTTCAAAGATGGCTTGCGCAGGAAACTCAGGGAAGAGCGTAAAGGCGTGGAAAGCTGGCACCAAGTCTTCCCAGGGCTCGCGCCGCGCATTTTGGATTATCGTAAGCGTGGGGAATCTGCGGCATTGCTCATCGAGCACTTACCTGGCATCACCTTTGAGCAGATACTCATCAAGGAGTCGGAGCCCCTTCTGAGAGCCGCCAGCAAAGCGCTCCAGAACACGCTTAAAGACGTCTGGAAAGCCACCCGCAGCGCCGATCAGGTCTCGGCAAAATTCATGTCACAACTCGATGACCGGCTCCCTGAAATTCGCTCCGCTCACGGATCACTATTACAGGACGGCGCAAAAATTGGTCGATTTCGACAGCCGTCCTTTGAGCAGCTAATGAAGCGCGCAGCGAAAGCCGAGAGCCGTATACCGCCGTCGTTTTCGGTTTACATTCACGGTGACTTCAATGTCGACAACATTATCTATGATGCGGACGCCGATAGAATTCACTTTATCGATTTACACCGCTCTCGCTACATGGACTACCTGCAGGACGTGTCAGTCTTTATGGTGTCCTGCTTCCGACTTCCCGGTCGCGACGATGATGCCAATGAACGCGTCCAGATCGCGATTGCTGAGATGGATCGCACAGCCCGTCGCTTCGCCCAACGCAATGAAGACGACTATTACGACTTCCGCTTATCTCTCGGGCTGGCGCGCTCTTTTGCGACTTCGACGCGCTTCATCGCAGACCGCAAAGTGGCTCGAAGCATGCTCGCCCGATCTCGCTGGCTAATGAATTGTGTGCTCGACATCGACCCAGCGTACGCAGGTGAATTCAAACTACCGATTAAGGAGTTGTTCCGTGACACCTCTCCCCGCTAAACGTATTGGCGTTGTCGGCGTTCCCGGCAAATGGTCGACAGAGAGTCTTGCAGACGCCCTCGAGGCTCGAACGGGTTTCCGCCTCGTGATTGACATCCGCAAAGTGAGTCTCGATCTCGAGCAAGGTGCTCTTTGGTACGAGGACGAGAACTTATGCACGCTCGATGGCCTCGCTATCAAAAAAATCTCTACCCAATACAGTCCCGAGACCCTCGAGCGCCTCGACCTACTGCGGGTTGCCGAAGCAGCCGGCGTTAGATGTTTCAGTGGCGTTAGCAATGTGCACCGCTTAGTCGATCGACTGAGCTGTACCATTAACTTGCGCAACGCACGTATCCCCATGCCACCAACAACCATCACCGAACGAATCGACACTGCCATTGACGCCGTCTCACGATACGGCGAAGCGGTTTTGAAGCCACTATTTTCAACCAAGGCACGGGGCATGGTGGTGCTCTCAGCGTCACAGGGGGAGCGGGAACTCACCGAGAGGATTTCAGCGTTTCGTGCAGAGAATCCAATCATGTATGTGCAGCAGAAGCTGAATTTAGCGGGTGAGGACTATGGCGTCGTTTTCATCGGAGACGAATATCTTTGCACCTACTCGCGCGTGGGCGCCAAAGGGAACTGGAACACAACGATCAATAGCGGCGGTAAATATCGAGCCCACGATGCACAAGCCGAAGTGATCGATCTCGCACGCCAGGCGCACGGCATCTTTGATCTCGACTACACAACTGTCGATGTTGCGGTGACAGAGATTGGACCGGTTGTTTTCGAAGTATCGGCATTCGGAGGGTTTCGAGGAGTACTGGAGGGGTGTGGAATCGATGCAGCAGAGCGCTATGCGACATACATGCTGTCACAGCTCGAGGCTTCCCAATGATGTATGACGACTACGCTTCGCTGCTCAGCGGCGCGACGACGACCGAGCACAGGCTCGACCTCAAATTTTCAAACTGCTCAATCGCACTGGAAAGTAACAGCCGACCGCTGCTTGACGAACTCGCCGAGTGTTTCTCCGAATACAGGGGGGTATTTGATCAACCAACATTGCGACTACGTCTCATTGAAAGCGATCCCCTATTGCCTCCGCCCGTACTCGCCGACTGGCCTCGCCCCATAGATAAAGGCCGGAAGGAAGCCGTGCTTGATCTGACCGACGCGCGACTGATTCATAAAGTACGTACTGGCGTCTTATTTCTTCAAGGACATCAGCGCGGCATTGCTGTGGGCGAACTCAGTGACAATTTGAATCAAGTGATCAACTTCATCAATAACCAAACCATCAGCCACTGGAAACGCGAGGGGTTTGAAATTTGCCATGCAGCCGCGTTGCAGGGTTCACAAGGCATCGTCGCCCTTGCCGGCTTTTCCGGTGGCGGAAAATCCACGCTGATGTTGCATATGATGGCTGCCGGCGGCTATCACTACGTTAGCAATGACCGGCTCCTGATACAGAAGCAGTCAGTCGGCGTATGGGCCCGCGGTGTCGCCAAAATGCCCCGCGTAAATCCCGGCACGTTACTCAACAACCCATCGCTTACAGCACTACTCCCAAAAGAACGCGCTACGGCCCTCGCAGCGCTGCCAATGACTGCGTTATGGGATCTCGAAGAAAAATACGACGTTCCCATTGCTGATGTTTTTGGTGCCGAGCGCATCACCGATGAGGGCTATCTATCTGCACTTGTGATTCTCGACTGGCATCATGAGAGTGATATGCCAACCACGCTTGAACATGTGCAACTTCGTGACTCGCCCTACTTACTCGAGGCTTTGATGAAGTCCCCCGGGCCATTTCATGCGGACAATGATGGCGTCTTCACAACGGGACATGAATCACTGAATCCGCGGGGTTACCTCGATGCTTTGTTCGACATTCCCACCTATGTACTGCGCGGCAAAATTGACTTCGCGAAAGCCGTTAGCCTGTGTGAAGGCCTACTAGCGCCGGCAACGACAGAAAGCGCTGACGAAACGAACAACCCGAGGTCCGCGGGCGGTGTCGTCTAGCGTGTCTTCTAAAGCGCCCTCTGACCTGTCATCTGAACTCGCTCACGTCGCGCTGGTGCGACACGGTGACTATCATCAGGACCGTTCGGCTCCAAGCGCTTGGCAACCGTGGCCATTAAACCCAGATGGTGAGCGCCAAAGCATCGAGGGTGCAACAATCCTTGAGCAGTTCTTAGCAAGCCAAAACCTGTCGCTTCATCCGACACTCTACAGCTCAACGCTGTTGAGGGCGCGTCAAACAGCCGCACAATATCAGTCCTACTTTTCAACACACGAAACGCAGTTATTGTGTACCGATGCGCTGACCGAAAGGTCGGTGGGCGCCGCGGCTAATCTCAGTATTACTGACATTGAAGCGGCACTGGCCCGAGACCCCGACGTCGAGCCGCCGCGCCCGGGCTGGAAGAGCGACCCCCATTACCGATTGCCGCTGCCAGGGGCCGAGTCCCTCATCGAGGCTGGCCAGCGAGTCGCTACCTGCCTGACCGACATTGCCGATACCCACGGCGACACCAACTCCGTGTCGCTGGTAGTGGGTCATGGGGCGGCACTCCGTCATGCCTGTGCGGTCTTAGGCTTGTTTAGTATTTCCGAGGCAGGCGCCATCAGCATGTATTACGGCATGCCGATTGTGCTGCGACGCCATCACGGTCAGTGGTCGCAAGTCTTTGGCGACTGGAAACCCCGATCTAAGGAGCGCCGCGTTGATTAACCCGCAGCAGCAAGCTAACCCCTGGCGTCGCGCGCGGTTTCCCGCTGGAAACGAGCTTTGGCACGCCACGCCGGATATCAGTTTTGACGCTTCGGCCTCTCTCGCAAACCTGTCAGAACACCTTGGCCAGATTGAACAATGCGGAGAGTGGCAGTGGCCCGACAGCCCGGTCTTCTTCGTTAGTGATGTCCACGCCGATGGTCGCGCATTGGTAGAGTCACTGGCCATGGCCGATCTGGTGGTGCAAACGGGAACCAAGATCCGCGACTTCGAGCTCACCAGCGGCGGGCGCGAGAGCATTATCGTTATCGGTGGGGACTGCCTCGACAAAGGTCCCAGCAATCTGAAGCTACTCGATACCATCCGAGAGCTGATCCGACAGGGTGCACAAATTCAGCTGCTTGCTGGCAACCACGACTTAAGACTGCCTCTCGGTTTGCATTGTTTTTCAAAACCCGTGGATGTTTTTTCTGAGCATCTGTTTGTTCGCATGGGTGCGAAAACCATGCCATTACTCGCTGAAATCTGGCAACGCCGCTTAAAAAAGCGACGCCGTTCATTGAAAGATGTTCCTGACAAAAAAACGTGCAAGCGACTACTGATGCCGAAAGATTGCTGGCCAGAACGCTTTCGGGTGGCGGCCAAAGATAAAATGCTCGACGAGGCGCTCGATCGTGAGATCAATCGCATCATGGAAAAAAGCACTGGGTTTCGCGCCACCTATAAAAACCAGGGCATGAGCATTCGGCAAGTCTACGCCGCTGCACGCGAGGCTCATCGGTTATTTATTGACCCCAAAGGCAAATATGCGTGGTTCCTACAGTCATTGGATTTAATGTGGCGCCAGGGTAGCTTTCTGTTTGTGCATGCTGGACTTGATGACAGCACCGCGACGCTGCTCTGCAAGAAAGGGATCAATCACGTGAATGCGCAGTTCAAAAAGGAATTTACGCAAGATCCCTTTACCTGCTATTCGGGAAGCCTTGGCAATTCGATGCGCACCAAATATCGCCCAGTTGATTATCCGCTATCAGAGCGGGGAGTTAGAGCGCTTCATAACAAGGGCGTCTTCGCGATTGTTCATGGCCATCGCAGTAATCGAGCGGGACAGCGACTAGCGCTCCGCTCAGGGCTTCTGCATGTGGAGGGGGACGTCACGCTCGATCGAAACACACGCCGCACGGAAGGCTTTGATGGCCCCGGCGCCGGCATCGTCGAAATATCACCTGAAGGACTGCTGATCGGCAAGAGTGCTGATCACAAGCGCTGTAAAGTCTTTAGTCCTAAAAACTATCCACTACGTCAGGAGAGTCCCGCACAATGAGCTCCGAGCAAAAAAGCTTTAGTCATAATTCCCTGCAAGATGCCGATAGCATAGGCGATTTGCTTGACGCCATTACTGACGGACTGCGCAGTGGCAAACTACAGCTCAGCGATGACGATGGCAGCATGGTGCTGCGCCCTCGGGGGCTTCTCGAACTGAAAGTGGATGCCAAGGAGGACGGCAGCATCAATAGTCTCAACCTGAGAATTCGTTGGAACGACGCGAGTCGCAAAGTCGACCGAAAGACCTTAAAAATCGGCTGACGTCTTAGCTCGCCGCGAAGTTACTGCACCCAAGGCGTTCTTTGAAATAAGCCCTGTGGGGCGTTTGCCACCTCCCATTCTGAGTGCGGCAAACTACGAAAGCCACTCAGGCGCGAAGCTTGGGCATTGCCGCATGTGCCTGTATTCAGCCAATCTAAGGCTGTTTTCAACGACATCTCGGCGGGATCCCCGAACGGGCGGGTGATATCGTCTTGTGCCGGGCACAGGGTGAACCGACCGGTACTCGCAAGGCCCGTGTAGTAGCCCCCCTGCCCTTCGCCATTTTGCAGCTCAAAACTCACTAGTCGAAGTCGGGTCTCACACCCAGGCAGGTCAAACGCGTATTGACCCACTGCCTT
>CBFHHJ010000053.1:0-9540 GCA_965655505.1 Luminiphilus sp. | reverse complement strand
TAACCCACAGGAAACAAGTGCTTCGCCACCGGCAAGTTCGCATCATCGGCATTGATGTCATGGGCTGGCCACGCCATCGGCAAACGACCGACGAAATCATACTGAGGAGAACCGTCGGTAGCCCTCAACATGACATCGGCAACACCGCCCCCTTCACTCCCCGGCAGCCATGCCACTACAAAGGCATCCGACGCGTTCAACTCGGCGTTGACCCAACGAGGTCGCCCCGTCACGAACAGGGACACAACTGGGTAGCCAGCTTCCTTGAAGCGCTTCAGAACCTTTAAATCCGTTTGAGATTGCTGCTGCCACGCCAGCGATTGAATATCACCTTGACCTTCAGCGTAGGGGGCCTCGCCATAGGCCACGATTACCGCGTCAATCTCGGGATTGCTGTCCAAATCACCTTCGGTGTAGAGGACGCCGCCAGCCGCTTCGATCTGCTCGGCAAAGCCGCCGCGAATCGAGGTCGCTCCTGGAAAATCAGCGTTTTCGTTCCCAGTACCCTGCCAACTGATCGTCCAACCACCTGATTGCCGGCCAATATCATCGGCGGCAGGCCCTACTAATAAATATCGACCGCCGGGATCCAACGGTAGTAAGCCCTCCTCGTTCTTTAGCAGCACCAGCGATTTACGCACGGCAGTGCGTGCGATGGCGCGATGCTCCGCAGATCCCACGCTGTCCACATGTTTCGCTGCGGTTTCTGAGGGAAGTCCCCGGGTCATCAGTCCTGATGCAAATTTCACAGTTAGAATTCTTCGCACAGCATCATCGATCCGTTCCATGGGGATTTCCCCTGAACGCACCTGCCGGAGCATGTTGTGGTAAAGCGACTTCCAGTCCTCGGGAATCATAATCATGTCGATACCCGCATTGACCGCCTGTACACAGTCGTCGTCCTTGCAGCCACGCACCTGACCAATACCATTCCAATCAGACACAACCATGCCCTGAAAGCCCATCTTCCCTTTGAGCACATCGGTTAAGAGTTCGCGATTGCCGTGGACTTTTTCGCCATGCCAGCTGTTAAAGGAGGCCATGACGGACCAGACACCGGATTCAATCGCAGCCTCATAACCTGCTCCGTGCTCTGATAAGAGCGCCTCGAGGGACAAGCGAGTGTCACCTTGATCGTCACCTTGATACGTGCCGCCATCGCCGATGAAGTGCTTTGCTGTCGCGATCACGCCCTCGCCCTGCATCGCGGTAACAAAATCGCCCGCGTAAGAGCCGACTCGCACGGGGTCTGAACTGTAGGACTCGTAGGCCCGACCCCAGCGATAATCCTTAGCAACGGCCACAGTGGGCGCAAATATCCAGTCGATACCTGTTGCCAGGGTTTCTTTGGCCGTCGCTGCCGCGATAGCAGCCACCAAAGCAGGGTCGTTGGCGGCCCCAAGACCGATGTTATGAGGAAACAAGGTGGTACCGATCACATTACTGTGACCGTGCACCGCGTCGGTTCCCCACGTCAACGGAATGCCCGCGCCGCCTCCGCTGGTGTCAACCGACGCTCGATAGTAGGCGTCCGCTAATTGCTGCCAGTCCTCGAGTGTCGCGTGACGATTTTTATCGGGGAATGACCCCCCACCATTCAACACGCTGCCCAAACCGTATTTGCGGACGTCCTCAGGGGTAACGTGCTTGATTTCACCCTGAATCATCTGCCCGATCTTTTGCTCGAGGGTCATTGTTGCCATGACCTCATCGACAGCGTCTTTGTAGCGACCAGCAAATTGAGCCTCGGATTCAACGGGGAGCGCGCCCGTGGCGAGTTCATCCGTTGCATCCTTGGCGCAGCCAGCCAGACCGAATGTGATCAGACCCGATAAAACGACCATCCAAAACGGGAAACGCGACAGCGAGCTAATCTTTTGATGGTGTCGAAGTAAGTTCATTGGCTATCCCGTTATGTCGTCTTGCTTTGTTATACGGCTTTGCGCCAGCCGGCGAGGTTGTCGCTTTTATCGAGTAACAGACCGCCGAGCGTCCCTTCGCTGGCCTCATGCCGCGCTCGGCTGATCGCTTAATTTGTCCGCTTACCTGCCTGCTTGCTGGCTTGCGTGTTAGCTCCGTCAAACGGCAGTTATTACGCCAACGATCGAGCGCATATCGCGAGCGGCGCTTTTTCCGCCAAAAACTTGCGCGACCCCTAAGCTACAGTTGCAACCGGTTGCCAGAAAGCGCAAAACGACGATCAGGGTGTTCAACACGTCAAGTGGGAAGTTCTATTGGAAAGCACACAGGCAGCGACCGGTCGCGTCGGCACGGATTGAGGATGGCGCTCGATGGGGCCTCAGCAGCCATGAGTCCGCTTTGCCGCAGGTCTGAACCGGCTTATCTCAATCCCGTTTTCCCCAAGCTTGCAACGTGGGATGTTAGTCTTTGAAAAATAAACCATATAACTAAATAAATCGGGGTCCTACTTTCATGCAAGGTCACTTGTTCTCGAAAAATCCTGTTACTGCCGCTGTTTCGCTGGCACTTGGTATCACCTGCGCGACGCCTGTCCTATCACAGGAGGCTTCGAGCGTTGAAGGTGGGGTGATCGAAGAGGTTGTTGTTACCGGCATCCGCTCCAGCCTCAAGCGCGCGATGGATACCAAGCGTGATTCAGCCGGTGTGGTCGATGCAATCACGTCTGAGGACATCGGTGATTTCCCCGATACCAACCTCGCGGAAGCATTACAGCGGGTGACCGGCGTATCAATTGATCGCCAGCGTGGTGAAGGCACCACTGTCACCGTCCGAGGCTTCGGCGCCGACTTTAACCTCGTGACCCTAAACGGTCGCCAGATGCCCACCCACAGCGGCTTTGGTCGCAGCTTTGATTTCCAGGATATCGCGGCTGAAAGTGTTTCGGGTGTAGAGGTTTACAAGACTTCTCAAGCCCAAGTCCCCTCCGGCGGTATTGGCGCCACGATTAACATCAAGACTGCGCGACCCCTCGATAAGCCGGGTCCCCAACTGAGTTTTAGCGCGAAGGCGGTGCACGATGAGTCGACGCGAACTGGCGATGACTACACTCCCGAGGTTTCGGCATTCGTTTCCCAAACATTCATGGATGACACCATTGGTGTAGCCTTGTCAGGCAGCTTCCAAGAACGACATAACGGGCAAGCCTCGGCGCGCAACAGCAACTGGCTTGAGCGCGATGGCGGAACCATCAGTGATAACGGCCAGCAGACCAACCTACCCTCAGAGGGTGACATCGTTGGTTTGCCGCAGGAAGTCGTTTACTCACTTGACGAGTGGGAGCGCACCCGCATTAACGGTCAGCTCACCTTGCAGTGGCGCCCTTTTGAGACCCTGACCGCCACGCTCGACTACACCATGGCTGAGCTCGAGCTTGATCATCGTTACAACAATATGAGCGTCTGGTTCAGCCCCACCGGTCAATCAGGCAACTGGTCAGACGGCCCAATCGTATCGCCGATCACTTACTTTGAGTCCGATAACCAGCCTGATACGCCCATGGGTGCCGGCATCGATGCATCAAAGAACAGCCGCTCGTCGATTGGCTTCAACCTTGAGTGGGACCCTACGGACCGGCTTAGCTTGGTACTGGATTACCACGACTCGAAAGCAGAGCGTGAGCCCAACAGCCCGTTCGGCAGCTCAGCCAACATCTCAATGGCGGCTTTTGGTCGGCAGAGTGCATTTGTTGACTTCTCGCAGGACATCCCAGTCACAACCTTTGTGCGTAACGACCCGCTGTCACCCGATGACATGCAAATCACCGGCAGTATCTTCGGTAACAGCTGGGCTGAGATGAACATTGAGCAGACCCAGTTCTCGGGCATGTTTGATTTGACCGAGACACTGACGTTAAGCGGCGGTTTGGCGTACACCGACACCGATAACTTTGAAGCAGGTAGTAACGTTCAGCGAAATACTTGGGGTCAAAACCAGGCCTCTGCCTACGGCACCGTTGCCGACTTGGTAGTTCCCGCCTCGCTGACAGGCATGTTCGATGAACTCAGCGGCGGCAACCAAATTACCAATAACTTCTTCCTGTTTGACATGGCTGAAGTTGCGGAGCGCGCTGAATTCCTTCAGTCGCTGCCTGAATCTAACCCGCTACACTTAGCGACGGCGCTTGCGGGCGGCGATTGTGGTACGGGCTTCTGTGCGGATAGCGACCCGGGATTTGGCAACCAGTTCCGCGAGGAAACATACGCCGCATACATTCAACTTGCGTACTCGGGTGTGTTGTTTGATCGCGACTTCAATCTGCGGGCCGGATACCGGTACGAAGAGACAGACGTCACCGCAAGCGCTGAGTCTCAGGACTACACTCGCATCGAATGGGCTTCTACCAACGAGTTTGCAGCCGTGCCTTCTGACGAGCCAGTGGCTTCAGCGCTGACCGGCAGCTACGACGTTGGCTTACCGAACATCGATTTCGATATCGAAGTCATGCAAGATTTGGTATTCCGGGCGTCCTACAGCGAAACCATTGCACGAGCGGGCTACGGTGATCTGCGCGGCAACCTATCCATTGGTGAAGTATTACGCGTTGTTGAAGGCGAGCACATTGCCGACGGTACGGTGGGTAACCCAGGCCTGATTCCTCACGAATCTGAAAACTGGGATTTCTCGCTCGAGTACTACTACGGCGATGCCAGCTATATCTCTGCAGGCTACTTTGACAAAACCGTTGTCAACTTTGTCACGTCCGCTGAGCAAGAAGATGTGGTCCTTTATCCGGACCTGGCCCACCCTGCTCTCGGTCCGTTGTATCAGTCGGCGACCGATGCTCTCGGCATCACGGCCTCAAACGCAGATATCCGTGACTACATTTTCACCAACTTCCCCAATGAACCCGGTGTTAATGTCGCCACACAAACGATCACGGGCGTTGCAGGGCGTGATGCGCCGGCTTACTTCGATGTCGATACCCGTATCAACTCGGAGCGAGAAGCGCAAATTGATGGTTGGGAAATTGCCTGGCAGCATACATTCGAGATGGGCTTCGGATTTATTGCCAACCTCACCGTCGCTGACGGTAGCGCACAGTTTGACAACTTCTCTGACTCGCCTCAGTTTGCACTGCCGGGCCTCAGCGACACTCGAAACTTCATCCTGTTCTACGAGGGCTATGACGTCGAAGTGCGCGCCGCGTACAACTGGCGTGATAGCCACTTCACGGGCGGTGTCACTCAGCCCGCATACACTGAGGAATATGAGCAGTGGGATGCGAGCGCCAGCTATGATCTGACCGATGAAATCACGCTGTTTGTTGAGGGCATCAACCTGACCAACGAAACCTATCGTAGCTATGGCCGCGACGAGCTTCAGATGTACGGCGTAGGTCAGATTGGCGCTCGCTATAACATTGGTTTCCGCTACATCTACTAAACAACCGTCCTTATGGACGTCATGTAAACCACCCACAGAAAAACCGCTCCTCGAGCGGTTTTTCTGTTTTATCAAAGCCTCTAAACTCTATTAATACAACTGTTTGCGACTATTTAAGAGCCTCGTTTATTAGGGCCAGAACCCGACACTATGAAACAGACACCTACTAAGCAACTTGTCATCGTAGGCGGCGGAACAGCAGGCTGGCTCACCGCATGCGTGCTTGCGGCTGAGTTCGACCTGAACAACACCGATATGTCGGTCACTGTGGTGGAATCCCCTGACACCCCCCCAATCGGTGTCGGCGAAGGAACCTGGCCGTCCATGCGCTCAACCCTAAAAAAGATAGGCATTTCGGAGTCTGAGTTTCTGCGAAAATGCGACGCCTCACTCAAGCAAGGCACCTATTTCCGAGACTGGAGCACGCTTGGCGATACTTACTATCACCCCTTCACGTTGCCGGTCGGTTACAGCGAACTCAACCTCGCCGATTACTGGCTAGAAGACGGCAGCAACGGCGCAGCTTTTGCACAATCGGTGTCGCCCCAGTGCACAATCTGCGATCACGCGGTTGCCCCGAAGCAAATTGGGGTGCCGGATTACGGCTATGTCTTAAACTACGGCTATCACCTCGATGCGGCTAAATTCGCCTGCTTACTCAAAGCACAGGCTACCGAGCGGCTAGGCGTCGTCCATACGTTGGCCAACGTCATTGGTATCGATGGCGCTGCCAATGAGGATATCGTCGCGCTGGAAACCGATGTTGCCGGTCGAATTCCCGGCGATTTGTTTATCGACTGCAGTGGGTTCAAATCATTACTGATTGGTGAGCATTTCAATATCGGAAAGCAGTCGATTTCGAATACCCTATTCAACGACCGGGCTTTAGCTGTTCAGGTCCCCTACGACGATCCGGCAGCACCCATTCAATCAACGACATGGTCCACAGCCCAGCGAGCGGGTTGGATCTGGGATATTGGTCTCGTTAGCCGTCGCGGTGTGGGCTACGTTTTTTCTAGCCGCCACACAAACGAGGATGAGGTTCGCAGTGACCTCGACAGCTACCTTAGAGCGAACGGCCGCCAAGCGGGTCTCGATGAGCTCACCCCTCGACTGCTCACCTTCCGACCCGGGTACCGAAAGCGCTTCTGGCACCGTAACTGTGTGGCGGTAGGCCTATCCTCAGGGTTTGTCGAACCACTCGAGGCCTCAGCGTTGGTCTTGGTAGAACTGGCAGCTAGAGCGATTGCCGATCGACTACCGGCGGATCGAACTGTCATGAACATCGTTGCCGAAGAGTTCAATGCGGAGTTCCAACATCGATGGGAGCAAATCGTCGATTTTCTGAAGCTGCATTACGTACTGTCCAACCGAGACGATACTGCATACTGGCGCGAGAACGGAAACCCAGAAACCCTCCACAGTCGGCTACAGGATAAGCTGGCGCTCTGGCAGACGCGCTCACCTTGGCATTTTGACGATGACCGCACCGATGCCATGTTTCCCTCGGCAAGCTACCAATATGTGTTGTACGGTATGGGCTTTAGACCCAATCAAAATACGTCCGCAACACGCAGAAGTTTTGGTGCAAGCCGTGACCGGGCTCGCGAACTGTTTCAGGAAGCAAAAAAGCAGCAACAGCAGTATCAGCATCACTTGCCCAGCAATCGCGAGCTGCTAGCGCAGCTGCAAAAGCGTGACTTCGCCAAACTGTAATCGCCCTAGGAAACCCCATGAGCAGTATCGAAAAACTGAACAACATTCAGCATGCTGAAATAAGGATCGATACCGGACACAACGCCGAACTCGGCGATGCGGTGATGTTTGTGCCAGTGTTTCCCAATGAAATGCGGGGGCTGCAGAGCTGCTACCCGCTTCTAATTTATAAAGATCCTGGCGAGGGGGAGTTCCACGCAATTGCCTTGTTTGGCTTCGAAGAAGGCGAGAATCTGTTTTTACAGGACGGTGGGTGGCAAGCGCCCTACCTACCCTTAATGGTCCAGCGCGGTCCATTAATGATTGGTTTCGAGGAAGGCGGTAGCTCGGGGGAACAACAGCCCGTTGTGGCTATCGATACCGAACACCCCCGCGTGAGCGGTAGCGACGGTAAGCGGCTGTTTCTCGATGAGGGCGGAAACTCAGACTATCTCGACCGCCTGACAGCCGTGCTTGAGGCCATTCACATGGGTCATGAGCAGTCTCGGCAGTTTATGGCGTTACTAGAGGAACTCGAGCTCATTACAAGCTCTGATTTCAAGATCACACTCGAGGACGGCTCGGGCCACACCTTGTCGGGATTTTATATGCTTGATGATGAAAAACTGCAGGCGCTGAGCCCCGAGAGCTTGTTAAAACTATCGTCCAGCGGATTTCTCCTACCGGCCTTCATGATGCTTGCCTCCCAGTCTCAACTAGCGTCGCTGATCTCGCTCAAAAATCGTCGACTAGGATTAATACCCGCGACCGAATGATGGCGCATCCCATAAACGTTCAGGAGATTGATCTCGAGCCCGGTGGTTGTGTGCCGGCGGCGTTGCTTGTTGCCGATGAGCCCTGGGTCGCTCGGGGGTTGGTAGCCGACTGGCCGCTGGTCAGCAAATCAAGCGAGCACGAAACTGCTATCGGCTATCTAAAGTCCTTTGATGCGGGTCACAAAGTTAACGCTTTCCTCGGGGAGCCCAAAGACAAGGGCCGGTTTTTTTATAACGACGCCATGGACGGCTTTAATTTCGTTCAGGTTGAGACGGGTTTGTCGCAGGTGCTCGATAAGCTTTCGACAATAGCGACCGATACCGACCCTGCAGCACTGTATGTCGGCTCTACCAACGTCGATCGTTGGCTGCCCGGTTTCCGGGCCCAAAATGACTTGAAACTCCCCATCGGTGACCCCCTCGTTAGTCTATGGGTCGGCAATCGAAGCCGCGTCGCGGCGCACTTTGATTACCCGCGCAACCTCGCCTGCTGTGTGCTGGGACAACGCCGCTTCACGGTGTTTCCTCCCGAGCAGCTGGAGAACCTTTACATTGGCCCCTGGGACATTACGCCCGCCGGGCAGCCCATCAGTCTGGTTGATTTTCACAACCCAGATCTTGCGAAGTTTCCGCGGTTTGAAGACGCATGGGCGTCGGCGCAGGTTGCTGAGCTCGAACCCGGAGACGTGCTATACCTACCGGGTATGTGGTGGCATCACGTCGAGTCCCTCGCCCCGATCAATGGCCTTGTTAACTACTGGTGGAGTGAAACGCCCGCCCGCTATGGCGCCCCAGTAGATGCGCTGACACACGCTTTGTTATCGATCAAATCCTTGCCCCCCGCACAGCGGCGAGCTTGGCGCGCGATGTTTGATCACTATGTGTTTAACGACGATGCCCAGGCGCTCGATCACATTCCGACTGAGCAACGGGGGCGTATGGGGACTACCGACGACGCTATGGCTCGACGGTTAAGGGCCGAACTCACTAATCGACTGAAACGCTAAGCGCACCTAAGGACGAAAAATGCACGGGCTACCGGTTGAAAAAATCGTGATTGCAGGAGGCGGAACCGCTGGTTGGATGGCGGCCGCGGCTTTGGGGCGCCTGGTCGGCAGGCCCCTGGACATCACGCTCATAGAGTCAGAAGAGATTGGTACGGTTGGCGTAGGTGAAGCGACGATACCGACGCTACTGACCATTAACCGCTTATTACAGATTCCCGAACAGGAATTCATTAAGGCAACTCGGGGCACCTACAAGCTGGGCATCAAATTTGAAAACTGGCGCAAAGAGGGCGATAGCTATATCCACTCCTTCGGCGATACCGGGAAAGGCTGCTGGGCTGGCGGTTTCCATCATTTTTGGCTGCGTGGCCAGGAGGAAGGGGTCGCTTCGGAATATGGCGCCTATTGCACCGAGCTGCGCGCCGCAGAGCAAAATCGCTTTGGCATTACCTCAAACACCAAACTCAATTACGCCTACCACCTCGATGCCAGCCGCTACGGTGCTTATCTGCGAAAAATCGCAGAGAGCGCTGGTGTTAAACGTGTTGAGGGGAAAATAGGCGCTGTGCACACCGATCCAGAGCACGGGCACATTACGTCGCTGACCCTCGAGGACGGGCAGCAAGTCCCCGGAGACCTGTTTATCGACTGCACGGGCTTTCGGGCGCTCTTAAGTGAGGGGGCTCTAAAGACGGGTT
>CBFHHJ010000052.1:0-9673 GCA_965655505.1 Luminiphilus sp. | reverse complement strand
GCACCCGGCCGAGTTGGACCCGAGTTGGTTCGAGGCCTCATTGAGGATGAATCTCTACTCAAACTCTCTAATGACGTCATCAAACCGTACTATCAGCGCAAGGTTAACCACGCCCTCGCTGTCGTGGAGCAAGAGATGGCTGATTTACCGGTGCGTGCACATCGCCCTGAAGGCGCGCTGTTTCTGTGGCTTTGGTTCGAGGGGTTGCCGATAAGCAGTGCAGAACTTTATCAACGACTGGTCGACCGCGGTGTGTACATCATCCCCGGCCATCACTTTTTTCCGGGTTTCGAAGCGGATTGGGCCCACTGTCACGAGTGCATCCGGGTAAACTACGCCGCACCCGACGCAACGGTGGAGACGGGACTTCAATTGATAGGAGCAACTGTTCGAGACGCCTATGCCACATCGAGCTAAATCACCTTTGCGGATATTGGTCATCGTCGTCAGCCTGCTAGGACTCATTGGCTGCACGAATTTTACGCCGATGTCACCGCCCATTACGCATCACCGAGAAATTGCCCTTACCAAAGAAGATCAGGGCCTTAGGGTGTCCACCGCGATCCTGGACGACGATACCGCGGAAGCCGTGTACGGCGTTGATCTCGGACTACTGGGAATGCGTGCCATCTGGCTTGAGATCCATAACAGTAGCGACCAGCTGTGGCACTTGCTGCCCACCTCCATCGACGAGAATTACTTTACTGAACATGAAGCGGCTTACCCCTATTTTTCGTCGTTCACCCAGGAGCAGAACGCTGAAATCCTTAAGCACTTTCAAACACTGAGCATTGCACGGGATATCCCACCCGGGGACACGGTTAGCGGATATGTCATTGTTAATCGTCACCGAGGTGGTCGATTTCTCGCCGTGGAGGTCACCAGCGATGAATCGCTGGCGCGCTTCGAATACCTCTTCCAACTGCCCGACGGCTCTTTCGATTATGAAGAAATCGACTTCAATGAGATCTATCGGGCAGATGAGATAAAGCACCTCAGCATTGAAGACCTGTGGCAAGCGTTAGCTGCTGAGCCCTGTTGCACCCGAGACGCGAGCGGCGAGCACGATGGCGATCCACTTAACATCGCGTTCATTGGTACCGATGAGGAACTGTTGGGCGCCTTGGCGCGCACAGGTTGGGAGTTTACTGAGTCCGTCGCACTTCGAGCCGTCGTCGAATCGATCCGCTCAACGCTGTTGGGCACGCCCGAATTCAACTACCCCATTAGCCCGCTGTATTGGCGCGAACGCGATCAGGACATTGCGTTGCAGCGCCCCCGAGGAACAATCCCCCAGCGCAACCATATGCGCCTTTGGCTCACTCCTTGGCAGGTCGATGAAAAATCAGTTTGGGTGGGCCAGATAAGCCGGGACATCGGTATCAAAGCTACCTGGCACGCGCCGTTTTTTGTTACCCATGTCATCGACCCTCACGTGGATAAAGATCGCCATTACCTACTCGAACTGCTGATGCGCGCACAAGTCGTCGATCAATACGGTTATGTGGACGGCGTGGGTGAGGCAACACGGGAGGCCCCGAGATTAAATCTGGCGGCGGACCAGTGGTGGAGTGACGGTCAGCGGCTGATTATTGATCTCGCGGAAGAGCCGACGCCGCTGCATCAGATACGCCATTTTGGTCCCGATCAAGATCAGCCAGCACCTGATCAATGATTGATCTCAACAGCACCGCTTGGGGAAAGCGCTGGCTCGACGCCCTACTCACCAGCCACGGATACTCCTTTTCGGGCTCAATAATCGCCCCCCAATGATCAGCGTGCACGTAAGCCAATAGATTAGAGTTGGGGACTAGCGCATCAACAGCGAGCACCTGGCCATCGCTGATCGGATCGTATTTCCGCAACTGACGCCACGCGGGCCGCAGTCCTCGGGCAATAGTGACATCGCTCGCGACAGCAACAACCGAGTAGTAGGGAATACTCGGGGGTGGCGGATACTGCGTCATCTGCGCTTGACGGGTCTCAGTTTTAAGGCTGTCAACCACGCCCCCATCTCCCGCCGCACACTCACCTAAAGAAGCCCGTGACAGTAGAAAGTCGTAAAGCCCGCCATAGTCGTCCGCGAGGGGCGACCCGCCTACAGCTCCTGCCACACTCACAAAGGCATCAATGTCATCGATAAAGCTCGGTGACCGCCCGAGTGACTGGCCGTCTGTTTGCTCCTGCGGCTGGGCTTGTGACTGGGTTTGTAACTGGGCTTGTGAAAGCGCAAGTAGCGCATCGGAGACACCCTTGGAATAAGCGATCAGGACGGTGCGGGTCGGCAAAGAAGCGGGCTTTGATTCGAAGGGTTTTGACAGAATATCGGGCAAAAGGTGTTGCAGTGATTCAGCGTTAAGTTGACTGCTTGATCTGCCCGACAGCGGCACGGTAACCACCTCGACACCATCGAACAGGGGGTCATCTAGCACTCTCGCAAAAGGCTCACCGGCTTCCGATAAGCAGTCGTTAAAGGCCCCCGGGATGAATATGATTCGAAGATCCAACGATGATGGCGACGGATTGCTAGCATTAAAGGCAATATCGACATCGACATCGACATCGACAGTATCGTCCTCAAACAATAACCAATCCTGACAAGTCGCCCCCTCACTGTCGACTGATGCTGCAGCATCTAACCCATCTGAAGCGAGGCCATCTGACTGCCGCTGGTCGTAAAGGGTACAAAAACGCGAAGCAAACTCCGATCGACGGTCAAACACAGCGGGCGCGTTGGGGCGCATGTGTGGCGCACTCAGCGCCTGAATCTCATCGATAGAGGGTGACGACACACACCCGGCCAACACCAGCACACAGCCGATAAGGGCAGCGCGAAGCATTGAGCGGTTAGCGGTGGTGCACTCGGGCATGTGTGAAATCCGTCGGGGTAACCCGCGCCACCTTACGCTAGAAAGCGACAGCTGCAACAGGAGGCCTTGGGGTTATTCCCCCTCGAGCAGTCGCTGCCTGATTTTTTCCAGTACCGGTAAAGTAATGGGATCAATGGCACTGTTGCCCGCAACCGGGTGTGACGCCAACCGAACGATCACCAGGTCTGCATCAGCATCGACCAGAAGAATCTGACCGTGCACTCCGCGGGCAGCGACCACCGAAGGCTGCCCCTTCGGATACCACCACATACTGCGGTAGTGCGACCAGTACTCGGCCCTCTCGCCAGTGATACGCGCCGCTGCAAGGGGTGCGTGAGCCGCGATAATATTATCCCCCTCT
This sequence comes from Luminiphilus sp., assembly GCA_965655505.1. GTDB lineage: Bacteria > Pseudomonadota > Gammaproteobacteria > Pseudomonadales > Halieaceae > Luminiphilus. Next base: position 6,442 of record CBFHHJ010000052.1, on the reverse strand, counting down.
GTGGCTTTAGCATCGCTGTCTACCGCCTGACTTGCTGGCACAATGGAAGCTAATGCCGCTGGAGGGATCACCGACACGCCGTCCACTACCCCGTTGTTAGCCAGCGCAAGCCCCAAGCGTCCTAGGTCACGAAGTCCCGCATTCATGCCGCCACCGGGATGCGCCGTGCCAATGCCATCGATCGTGAAATACGCATCTTGCTCAGCACCCAGCGGTCGCCACAGTCGCTCGGAAGCCAGTGTAGCGAGGGGCTTGCCACTTGCCCGCTCGACAATCCACCCAAGCGCATCAGTGTTGACCGTACCGTATTTAAAAGCGCTGCCATGCTCAAAGTCGAGCTCTTTCAGTGTTTGTAAAAACTCGAAATAACCCACTGGCCCGTCATAACCGTCTGCTTTTGGCATTGCATTGGTTGCACGGGCATAGCGCCAAATATCGGCGTTGGGGTCTGAATAGGTTTCGTCGAAGGCGACGCCGGTGGTCATATCCATGACCTGACGAACCGTAGCACCCGCAAAGGCAGAATCGGCGAGCTCCGGCAACCAGTCGGTTACCAGTGCACGATCATCTAAGTCACCCTCGGCGATGAGTATCTCAGCCAGCAGTCCGACAACCGACTTCGTCATCGACATCATTGCATGCTCAATATCACGGGTGAGACAACCGCCATAATACTCGTACGCGATCGCTCCCTCGTGCAGCACGAGCAGCCCGTCGGTGTAGGTCAGTGGCAACCAATCGCTTAATGGTACGGAACCACCCGCCGGGCCATAAGGCACCAGAAGCTCCCCAAGAGAATCATCGTTACCCTTCTTGAGGTCGGTCACACCGAAATGCCGCCGACTCACCGCTTTAGTCGGCATTAACTCCCGCAAGTGACAAACCGACCAGCGAAGCTTCGGGAAGCGCCAGAAATCGCTGAATGGCTGCATGATTCTGAGCGCTTCGGGGGTTGGACTCCCGGTCATCCAGCCCATCTGAGCAGGCTCTGATGCGGGGCCACTCAGAACTTCAGCGCGGGACTGCGCCCCCACCATCAGCGCGATGACCAGCACGCACAGCCTAATAAACATCATGTTCAGATCGCCTCGAATAATCCCGCCGCACCCTGTCCGCCGGCAACGCACATCGTGACGACACCATAACGTCCACCGCGGCGCCGAAGCTCCCTCAGCAGGCCGCCGACCATTCTAGAACCGGTCATGCCAAACGGATGCCCAATCGCAATACTTCCACCATTGACGTTGTAGCGATCATTATCGATGCCCAACTCATCACGGCAGTACACACACTGGGAGGCAAAGGCTTCATTGAGTTCCCAAAGATCAATGTCGTCAATGGTCAAACCTGCGCGCTGCAACAGTTTGGGAATCGCAAGCACAGGCCCTATACCCATCTCATCGGGTTCGCAGCCCGCCGTGACAAACCCGCGAAACACACCCAATGGCGTGAGCCCAAGCTCGGCGGATCGCGCTCCGCTCATGAGGAGCGTCATTGACGCGCCGTCACTCAGCTGAGATGAGTTACCCGCAGTGACGCTGCCGTCCTCCTCAAAGGCGGGCTTCAGTGACCCGAGCCCCTCGAGCGTCGTGTCGACACGATTACACTCATCCCGATCTACCACCACTTCATGAAGCGACTCGGCTTTAGTTTCTCGGTCGACTTTTTTCATGGTCACAGACATCGGCAGGATTTCATCAGCGACTGCCCCCGATGCTAACGCCTCCGCATACCGTTGCTGACTCTGCAGGCTGTATTCATCTTGCTGCTCACGGGACACCTGATATCGACGAGCAACCACCTCGGCGGTGTTGCCCATCTCCATAAAAATTGATGGCTTGTTCTCTTTGAGGCGTGGATTCTGATCGAAGCTGCCCTGATCTTGTCTCAAACGCATTGAGATCGATTCGGCGCCTCCCGCGATTAATGCGTCGGAATAGCCCGAAGCAATTTGCTGTGCAGCCATCGCGATGCTCTGTAAACCGGAGGCACAGAACCGATTAACCGTCGTGCCCGTGGTGGTAATCGGAAGATGCGATAGCAAGCCCGCCATACGCGCCAAATTAAAGCTCTGCTCTCCCGCTTGGTTGGCTGCCCCCACGATTACATCGTCGATTTCGTTGGGGTCAAGTTGCGGATTACGGGCCAGGAGACCATCGATTAGATGAGCAGCCATGTCATCAGAACGGGTTAAGTTAAAGCTGCCGCGAAACGATTTCGCCAGCCCGGTACGAATGCTGTCAACAACAACGACGTCTTGCATGATAGGAGCCCTACTTTTTAATTAGTGATGGAATAGCAATACGGAACTAGCCGTTTTGAGTGGCAACGCGCTAGCAGCTACGGCGTCAGTCTTCTTTTACTGGTTTAGCACGCAGTTTAATTTCGGGACCGCGAGGATGAATTTCTTCCCAAAGACGCTCGTAGCCGGTGCTCGCGATGCGCCACTCTCCAGTTGCGCCCTTTCGATAGGTATCGTGATACAACGCGCTCCCCATGATGGTCACGTTGTGGTTCAACTCGATAAAAATATCCTGCAGGTACCAAATACCCGTCGCAGTGTCACCATCGACCGTGATCTCCGGGTGGTGGCCGTTGTGCATACCGAAACTCTTACCGGTAAACGATTTGGTGTAGAAGGCTTCCAACGCAGACCATCCATCGAGCTCGAATTCATAGTCAGCGCCCTTGAAGTGCGCTGTAGCATCTTCGGTAAAGACCGACTCCAAGCCCGCGAGATTTCGGGTATCGAGAAATCGGAAGTAACGGGCCTTAAGTTGCTTAATGAGTTCGATCGCTTCCAGATCCAACATAGCTAATCCTCAGTCGCTGGTACCGTTGATGTGTTTTGCCGCTTGATAGGCCATGGTCATTGCGGGCCCTAGCGTTGCGCCGGGGCCTGGATAGGTCGGCAGTATTGCTGCAGAGCAGTTACCCAGCGCATAAAGCCCTTGAAACACACCGCCATCGGTACGCTTAACCCGCGCATCAGTATCTGTGTCGAGTCCACCCAGCGTGCCGAAATCACCCGCCTCAATCCGCATGGCGTAGAACGGCGCCTCAGAGATTGGCGCCAGACAGGGGTTGGGCTTTATCTCGGGGTCGGCGTAATAGCGGTCGTAAGCGGCCTCGCCGCGATTAAAATCTTCATCCTTACCCGTCTCGGCGTACCTATTCATTTTCCAGATGGTTTCTTCAAGCCCAGTCGGATCAATGCCCAACTGCTCGGCAAGCTCTTGAATCGAATTCGCCTTGGCAATAAAACCCGACTCGAACCATGACTTGGGTAACTGCCAGTCGGGTTTCATTGCCGCGGTCATCATCGGCCCCACCATATAGTTACGCCGGAATCGCGCGTCAAACACGTGCCATGCGGGGGCATTGGGAGAGGCTTCCGTATGGGTCTTGAACAACGCCTTTTGGAACGCCATGTAATTTTGGCTTTCATTCGCGAAGCGCTGGCCAGCGCTGTTGACCACGCAAGAGCCAGGGAACGATTTTTCCATAATCGCTAGGCGCGGCGTGGGCTCACCGGGCACACAGAGAGTGGTTGACCACCACGCATCACCCATCAAGCGCGTTTTGGCGCCGATCGAGAGGCCTGCCAGCAGCGCATCACCTTCGTTGGCAGGGTTACCGGCACTCCACTCGGTATTGGTGGGCGCGGGTAAATGCTGTTCACGCAGTTGCTGATTTTTCTCAAAACCACCCGCTGCAAGCACCAGTGCCTTGCGAACCGCCACGCGCTGACGCCGACCAGACTGTTCAATCACTGCCCCGTATACGCGGTCACCCTCAGCGAGAATTTCTACCAAACGCGTTTCCAAAAGTACTGGGATATTGCGCTTCTTGACCGACAAATAAAGTCGCGCAACCCCCGCGGAACCACAGCATAAGCGTCGTGAAATTGGCGTCTTAAAACGCCATCCGAGATCTTTGACGTAATCCCAAATCATACGCCCCAGCAGCTTTTTCCAACCGGGCAATTGCACCATCAACGTATGTGCTTCCACCTGCGTGAAATGAATACGATTGAACATGCGCATCATGTGGTGGGTCCACGTCATATTGCGCCAGTCGTCCCCCAGCTCTGACGCCATGATGGGCTCGGGTTCGAGCGATCGATGCCCCTCTCGCGCGCCATCAACGTTGGTGTAGTAATCGGGGTAGTGCTCGAGGGATATATAGCGCACGTCGCTTTTATCGTGCAGAAACCGCAGCATTTTGGGCGCGTTTTCAATGTAGGTATCGATTAACTCTTCGGGGACATCTTCACCAAACAAGGTGTTGGTCAGATAGGTTTTTGCATCCTCGGGACTGTCTGATGCGCCTGCTTCCTTGGCGTAGTGGTTGACGGGTATCCAGATACCGCCACCAGAGGTTGCACTGGTTCCACCCACCTTGTCAGCTTTCTCGATAATCAAGACGTCTTTACTGCCAAGCTCCCAGTTACATACGGCAGCGGTAAGACCGCCATTACCGGTCCCTACAACGAGCACGTCAACTTCTCTATCAAACTCAGCAGTATTCATGGCTACCTCACCTTGGCCGACTGGCCTACTCGATTTAAGCGTGCTGGCTGGATACCGACAGCACTTCGCCGGTCATATAACTTGCGTAATCCGATGCTAGAAAAACCATCACATTGGCCACTTCCCAAACTTCTGCGGGACGGCCGAATGCCTCCTTGGCGGCCAGTGCCTCAAGCAGCTCGGGGGGTGTGGTCTTTCGCAAAAAATCATGCATAGCGATACTTGGGGACACGGCGTTAATGCGTACACCAAATTCTGCGGCTTCGAGGGCGGCACATCGGGTCAGCGCCATGACACCTGCTTTTGCAGCCGCATAGTGGGACTGCTCTTTTTGTGCGCGCCATCCCAATACCGACGCGTTGTTGACGATCACACCACGCTCGCGAGATTGCATAACGCGTAGCATCGCGCGAGTCATGCGCATTGTGCCGGTCAGCGTGATATCAATTACCCGATGCCACTCCTCGTCACCCATATCAACCAGCGCCCGGGTACCGCCAAGACCTGCGTTGTTGATGAGCACATCGATGCCACTTGTATTCTGCTCAGCAAAATCTACCAATGCCTGCACATCAGATTCATTGGTCACATCCGCCAACATACCGGACACCTGGCAGTCCCCAGACAGGGCCTGTAGGGTCTCGACAGCCTTCTCAAGGCGTCCTTGATGGATATCGCTGATCACGAGAAAGGCCGCGCCCTCCTCTACGACACGCTGGGCGGCAGCAAAGCCAATGCCCGCACCCGCTGCTGCAGTGATAAGCACCGCCTTACCAGCGAGCAGATTGTGTCCGGCGACGTACTCGGGAATGGGTCGACTCATGAACGGCTACTACCTAGTTGAGATCGCCGCGGGGCTCACGGGGCATTCCCAGTGCGCGCTCGGCAATAATGTTGCGTTGAATTTGGTTGGTGCCACCATAAATCGTATCGGCACGAGTGAAGAGAAACAGTGACTGCAAACGACCGAGCTCGTAGGGTGCCGCCTCGAGGCGCTCCGCATCAGGGCCCAAAACATCCATGGCGAGTTTGCCGAGGTTTCGATGCCATGACGACCAGTACAGCTTGTAGATCATGCCCGCCGAGGTGAGCGAACCATCATCGCCCGCGCCGGAAAGAACACGCAGGCTGTTGTAACGCATTGTTCTTAAGCCGATGTGTGCCTCGGCGATGCGCTGACGCAACTCCGGATCTTGGGCCGCACCATTTTCTCGAGCGATGCGGACAATCTCATCTAACTCGGTTTGGAACAGCATTTGCTGCCCGAGCGTCGAAACACCTCGCTCGAATCCGAGCAGCCCCATTGCAACTTTCCAGCCGTCTCCCGGGGCACCCACGATGTCATCACCGGCGCACACCGCGTCGTCAAAAAACACCTCATTAAACTCTGCGGTGCCGGTCAGCTGCTGAATCGGACGAATTGACACCCCTGGCTGATCCATCGGTACCAAAAAGAACCCGAGACCCTTGTGATGACGACTCTCTGGATCGGTACGCGCAATCACAAAAACGTATTGGGATTCATGGGCCAACGAGGTCCACACCTTTTGACCAGTGATGCGCCATTGATCGGTCTCAGCATCGTAACTTGCACGGGTCCGGACATTGGCGAGGTCGGAACCCGCGCCGGGCTCGGAATATCCCTGACACCAAAGCTCAGTCCCAGCACGAATACCTGGTAAGTAGCGCTGCTTTTGCAATTCACTGCCGAAAGCCAACAAGGTCGGACCCGTGAGTGTTTCGCCAATATGACCAACTCGGCCGGGACCGCCAGCCCGAGCGTATTCCTCGTTAAAAATCACCTGCTGTTCTAGGGTCGCACCACGGCCGCCCCAGGCCTCGGGCCAGCCAATACAGGTCCAGCCGCCCGACGCTAAACGCGCTTCCCAGGCTTTGCGCTCTTCGACAAA
>CBFHHJ010000051.1:0-9684 GCA_965655505.1 Luminiphilus sp. | reverse complement strand
CGAACATGAAAACAGCTCTCAATGGTATCGTCGACATGAGCGAGCGCATACGAGACGAGATACAAGAGCCAACCGTCGCCAAAACGATCGCGTCAATGCATTACTCAGCAGTAACGCTCCGCCAACTCGCTGACCAACTGACAAACGAAGGACTTCGCAGTCTCGAGGCCCATCAACGCTCTCTCAGCCCAGTAAACCCCATCGCGCTGGCAAGCGCGGTAACCAGCATGTACACGGCGGAAGCGACACGGCGGAATCTCGCCGTGAGGGTCTCGGCAACTCCTGAGGCCAGCGTCGATTTGCTCACCGACTATGAGCGTCTTCGACTGCTGCTGTTTCATGGATTGGGCGTGCTTGTGACCCAGTTCACCGATGGCTCGATCGCTTTAGACGTGACAAAAAACCAAGCCGAAAAGTCGTTGATGTTTAAACTCAGCGCTGAAGGCAGTTTGCAAACCGACCTTGAGGAAGCATCGCTGCGCGCTGAGGTCGCGGGCGAGTTGCCCGAGCACTGGCAGGATCACAGCACCCTGGTATCCGTTGGCGAACTGTGTCGAGCCCTGGGTGGTGAGGCCAGCATCCAACTCGTTGAAACCGCTCTGGAACTTAATCTATCAATCCCTGTCAGACTCAATGCGGGCTCGGTCTAAACAGAATTAGATCGCGGGCCTAGCAGACGGTGCCGCACGCTTTATCAGGGAAGATAAATTCATGAGATACATTTCTACTAAACTGCTCGGAGCGCTGGTGTTCTGTGCCAGCCTAGCTGCGACCTTCAGCGCCGCTCACGCACAAGCTGATATGCCTATGAAGCACATCAGCGTCACGGGGCAAGGGGAAGTCACGGTGATCCCTGATCAAGCCGAGCTAACAATCACCATCACCGAAACTGGCGAGAGTGTCGCAGGGCTCCAACAGGACAGTGATCGAAGGGTCGCCTCTGTGCTGGATGCCCTTTCAGATCAGGGCCTCGCAAACGAGGACATCGACACCACCCAAATTCGTATTCAACCCCGCTACCGCTATGACAAAGGGCAACAGCGGCGACTGAGCGACGGCTTCCAGGTCGATCGAACGATTTCGGTCGTACTCAAAGATCTCTCCAAACTCGGCGCTGTGATTAGCGACTTAAGTCGCATGAGCGTTGATGCCGTCTCGCCCCCAATGCTATCAAGTTCTAAGAGAGAACCCGCATATCAGGAAGCACTTGCTGCTGCCTACCAACAGGCTCGTGCCCGCGCAGCTGTGCTCGCCCAAGCCGCCGGACTGACACTGGGCGCAGCCCAAGAGATCAATGCGGGGCATTCACCCCGGCCACCCATGCCAATTGCCCGTATGAGTATGGCAGCGGATGCTGAGTCCAATACTTTTCAGCCCGGGGAAATGGCCATTAGCGCCAGTGTCAGCGTGGTGTTCGAACTGGCTCCCTGACGACTCAGCGGAGTCAGCTACCGGTCTTACGGTGCCTAATAAAGCCGATAACAACACTTGGAATGCGACCACTTCGCCCCTATTATTCATCTAACGGCGTTTCATTGGAAAAGCCATTTAGGAGAAAGCAATGACTGACAAATCAATTACCTCACCGCAACAAAACACCTTTGGTGCCGAGAGCCTCGTCAACACCAATAAAGTGTTGAAGAACACCTACATGCTGCTTGGCATGACACTGGCATTCAGCGCAGTGACGGCGGGTATCGCTATTGCTCTGGGCTTGACCCACATGATGGCGTTGGTGCTGATGTTGATCGGCTTCGGGTTATTGTTTGTGGTCAACAAAATGGCTGACACCGCTAAAGGCTTACCAGCAATATTTGCCTTCACCGGCGTAATGGGAGCCTCTCTTGGACCAATGCTCAGCTACTACCTCTCTATGCCCGGTGGTCCTGCGCTGGTAATGCAGGCTCTTGGCGGCACAGCCATCGTATTCTTTGGCCTGTCGGCCTATGCGTTGACAACGCGAAAAGACTTCTCATACCTTGGCGGTTTTCTAATGGTCGGTCTGATCGTCGCTGTAGTTGCTATGATCGCCAACATCTTTTTGGCCATCCCCGCACTCTCACTGACAATCTCCGCAGCGGTCGTGATGATCATGTCTGGTCTGATCCTGTTTGACACTAGCCGCATCGTCAACGGTGGCGAGACCAACTACATTCGAGCAACCGTCTCGTTGTACCTCAATATTTACAACCTGTTCATTCATCTGCTTCACCTGCTTACGGTACTGACAGGCGGTGACGACTAACAGACTGCGAACACCAGATCGCGAACCCCGGTTCTACCGGGGTTTTTTATGTCTATGATACATCTTTCCTACACATTGGTAGTGCAGGCCGCGCCAGATTCAGGTCTTGGTCAGCAACGTGCGTTGCTGTTTGCGCACGCGCTGCTAGAGGCAGGACATCAATTAAAGCGGGTCTTCTTCTATCAACAAGGGGCGCAGCTTGCGCTTCTGTGGGAAAGCTCTGCGGCCGCAGCATGGATCGATCTGACTCGTACTAGCGGAACCGAGCTGGTTCTGTGTAGTGCATCGGCTGAGCGGTATGGCGTTGTCGCAGCGCCGGATGGCTTCGTCATAGGCGGTCTCGGAGCACTCATGGAGGCCGGTTTGGATTCCGATCGGTTACTGACCTTTGTCTGAGCCTGTTTGCAACTGGTTGATCCTGCTCACGCAGCCACCCTATTTCGATCAGCGCACGATCGCGGGTATCGACACCGTGCTCGCTACGGGTGCCTTTGGACAGAGCGTTACCGTCGCGCTAGTTGGGGCCGCGAGGGAGCAGCTACGCCCGGGCCAGTCGGCTCCCAAGGCATTTCGAAACATCTACCGTCAAATCCTGTCTCTGCCGCTCTATGATATTGATGAGCTCTTGCTTGTCGACGACAGCGATCAAGCTGCTACCTCTGCTCTTAGCGCTGCTGAAATCACCGAGCTCGGCGACCTGCGCATCACAGTCGTGTCTTCTGGGGCGCTGGGTGAGAAAATACGCGCAGCACATCATGTACTGAGCTTTTAATGGCACTTCATACCCTGCAATCGCCCTCCGCCTTACCTCAATGCCTGCCAGTTCTTCAGGCAGAGGATGTGCTGCTGCTGATGGACGCTGCGATTTACCTTGCAGACCACGGCAGCGCACTCTTTGGTAGCGGGTTCTTTGATAGGCAACCGGCTGTGCGCGTCTATGCGCTGCAATCTGACCTGGCGATCGCAGGAATCAATCAAGTGCATGAGCAAATTACAGCAGTCGACTACGATGAATGGGTGCGTTTGACTACTCAGCACGTGCAACATGTCGCTTGGTATTGATAACTTGGCATTGATAGTACCCTTTGGTCCGCGGATCTGGCAGTTGACAGCCAACTTCGATGCCGGCGTCTTTGGATGGCGGGTTAAACTCGAAGATGACACCTGAAACCCTCATTGAGATCTGCGACACCAAGGGCTTCCTCGCTGACAAAGATGCGTGGAACGACGCTGTCGCCACCTGTTTTGCTGAAATGGAGGGTATTACGCTCACCGATGCTCACTGGGAGATCTTGCATCTACTGCGGGAGTTCTATGAAACCTACGATGCATCGCCGGCAAACCGCGCTCTGGTTAACTTCGTTAAAAAACGCCTCGGACCGGACAAGGGCAATTCTCTGTATCTAATGGGATTGTTTCCCGGCAGTCCGGCGCGGATAGGCAGTCGCATCGCCGGGCTCCCCAAACCCAAAAATTGCCTTTAATCCAACGGTCGACGCGCTAAGAGACAACCATGCCGCTCAGTAATTTCCAACCCGACAACTACGCCGCGCTGCTAGCGAAAAAGACTGAAGCGCTGCTGCCTCGATTCTCGAAGCACACAGAACTGACGCCCACTATCACAGCATCGCCCCCCCGCGAATTCCGTCTGCGGGCAGAGTTTCGCGTTTGGCATTCCGGCGATGACATTAATTACGTGATGTTTCGTTCCGATGCTCCGAAGACACCTGTTGTCATTACCGATTTTCCCATCGCAGCAACATCAATTCGGGAGCTGATGCCTCGGCTATTGGCTGCGCTCGCACCGCAGCCAGCCCTCCGCCGCAAACTCTTCCAAATCGAATTTTTAAGCACCCTCAGTGGCGATATGTTGGTGACCCTCATTTACCATCGCCCGCTGGATGACGACTGGCAGGCGAGCGCGGAGCAGCTCTCAAAAACACTCGATATTTCGATAGTCGGGCGCAGCCGAAAGCAAAAACGGATTATCCGACAGGATTGGGTAACCGAATCCTTACACGTAGCAGGCCGGGACTATCAATATCGGCAACCCGAGCAGGCTTTCACTCAACCCAACGGCCTTGTTAATCAGCATATGATCGAGTGGGCTTTGGACAGTGCGAGGACTTGCGGCGGGGACTTACTCGAACTCTATTGCGGAATTGGTAATTTCACGCTGCCACTCGCACAAGCATTTGATCAGGTGATAGCAACCGAACTCTCTAAACCTGCTACCGCTGCGGCCGAGTTGAACCGCCAAGCAAACGCCGTTGATAACGTTACGTTTGCACGATTATCTGCCGAAGACATGTCCTCGGCACTCGCCGGCGACCGGGAATTCCGCCGCCTGGCGCACCTGCACAAACCGCTGGATGCGTTTCATCTCAACACCTTGCTAGTTGATCCACCGAGGGCGGGCTTGGACCCACAAACACTACGCATGGCAGCAGGGTTCGATAACATTATCTATATTTCCTGCAATCCTGACACACTGCTCAGCAACCTCGAGACGCTCGGAGACAGCCACCGCATTGAGCGGCTTGCCTTTTTCGATCAGTTCCCCTACACCCATCACATGGAAAGCGGCGTGCTGCTAAGGAGGAGAAGCTAGTGGAGAAACTCGCAGCGGAGACAATAGTAGTGTGGCTAGCTAGTCAGCCTGACTGGCAGCTAGAGAGAGAACAGTTGTGTCGCAGCTTTCGTTTTAGGGATTTCAGCGCGGCCTGGGGCTTTATGAGCAGAGTTGCCTTGCTTGCGGAACAACAAAATCATCACCCTGAATGGAGCAACGTTTACAATCGGGTTGATATCGCATTGACTACCCATGACGTGGGTGGGATTAGCGCGAGAGACTTGAGACTCGCTGAATCAATCAATCAGATCCTTGACTGACTCAGCGCCCGATTTATTGATTGATAAATGCCGCGATGGCCTCAGCGACGCCCTCCTCGTTGAGCATGGGTGCATGTCCCACGCCGGGAACCTCAAGATATTCTAAGGTTGGGTGGCGCTGGCGCATTTCATTTGCGCACGCCACGTCAAGAATATCGGAAGTGGCACCACGCACGAGCAATACGGGCTTATCAGTCAGTGCATCAAATAATGGCCACATATCCGGTGGCACCGCTGCACTGTCATCCCCCTTCATTGCCGCTGAGATGTTGATATCGTAATCCAGCACCACTTTGCCGTCGCGCTCAACCATTAAATATTCCGCAAAGTGGCGCCAATCTGAATCGCTGAAGTGCGGGAACGCAGCGCCGTTGATCGATTTGTTGTACTCAACCGCTTCTTCCCAGGAATTGAAATTAGAAGCGCTGCCAACGTATCCCTTAATTCGATTCAGCCCAGCTTCGGCAACTTCCGGCCCAATATCGTTGATGACAACTTGGGAGAACAGTGTGGGGCTCACAGCATTCATACCCATCGCCATGAGCCCACCCATCGACGTTCCGACAACAGCACAGTGTTCAACTCCCTGCTGCGCGAGCAATTCCAGCATATCGCCAATATAGACCTGAGGTTGATATCGCTCGATTTGCGGATCGTATTCAGACTTGCCACGTCCTCGTTGCTCAGCAACAAGTACTCGATGGGTTTCTGCAAGCACCGGAGCCAGCGATTGGAAATCCCGGCTATTGCGGGTTAGGCCATGCAGTAGCAATACCACCGGCGAATCCGCTGACGGTCCCGGGTAATCACGGGCATACAGGGTCAGCCCGTCACCCACCCTGTAGAAAAGATCATCATAGTCAGCCATAGCGTCGATCCTTGTACTGTGCACGCAGTTCGCGCTTCAGTATCTTGCCGTTTGGATTACGAGGCAACTCTGTCACCTCGATGATCTCGGCGAGGCGCTGTTGGCGCCCTACTCGCTGATTGATCCACGTTAGTAAGGCCTCGGGATCTGTTTGCGTCTCGCCGCGAAATACCACCATTCCGACGGGCGTTTCTCCCCACTTGTCGCTCGGCAGACCGATGACCGCCACGTCGAAAACATCGCTGTGTGTCACGAGCAGCGCCTCGATGTCTTGAGGATAAATATTCTGCCCACCCGATAGGATCATGTCCTTCTTGCGATCAACGATGTACAAAAACCCTTCCGCATCGACGTAGCCGACATCACCACTGCGCATCCACACCCGACCCGTTGAATCGGTCCACATTGCTTCTTGGTCTGCGTCTTCTCGCCGCCAATATCCGGGCATTGCAATGCGGCCGCGGGATACAATCTCGCCCGCCTCGCCAACGGGCAGCTGTTCGTCGTTATCGCCGACAATCGCAATATCAGTACCAATTAAAGGCCGACCGACAGATGCCCATCGTCCCTCGGCATGCTCGGTCTCTAGGGTAGTGATGATCCCTTCAGTAAGCCCATAGAGCTCGATAATGCCGCATGCAAAGTGATCGAATATGCGTTTCTTCAACGTTTCGCGTAGGGGCGATCCGCAGCTCATCATGGCCTGCATACTGCTGAAATCAGCATCGCTCTGCTGCTCGGCGACCTCTAAAACCCGCTGGAACTGAATGGGCACCATCGCAGTATGCGTAATCCGATCACGACGCACTGAATCAATAAACGCCTGCTCGTTGAAACGGCTATGAACAAAGATGCATCCGCCTGCCAGCAAGGTCGAGAGCATGGCAACCCAAGAGATATTTGAGTAGAGGCCAATCGTCAGGAGAGTGCGTGCGCCACCGTGATATCGGAGTGCTATCGCCACATCGTATGCCCAGTCACGCCGCCCTCGGTGGTCGTGGGCAATGCCCTTTGGCGTACCCGTGGTGCCGGAGCTATAAATGATGTTGATCAGCGATTCGGGCGTGAGTCCGAGCTCGGGCAATGTATCGGGCTGACCCGCACATAGGCTTCTGAAGTCGATCCATCGGTCAGTGCCGGTGTCACTGCCAGCACCCGAAGGTGAGATCCGCAGAAGCGGGCCTGGTAGTGCCGACGCAATCGTCGCCAAGCGGGGTTGCAAGTCGTCTGACGCCACGACCGCCGATACCTCTGCATCCATGAGCATTCCAAGGAGTGCGTCATCGGATACCGAGGTATTGAGGGGGACCACGACTGCACCGCAGGCGATGGTGCCAAAAAGCGCCTGCACCATCGGAAAACCGTTGCTCATCAACAGACCAACACGGTCGCCTTCCTGGATGTTGTGCGACCTCAGCCCATGGGCAAAGCGATGAGCCTCACCCGTGAACTGTGCCCAACTCCAGCGTTGGCCGTCAGCCACCACCGCGGAATCAGGACCGCGCCATTTTCCGTGCAATGACAGAATTTCGGGCAACAAAGGTGCATCGGTCACGAAACTCATGACGTGGCCCTCTTATCAAATGAAATGAAGCAAGCGCGCTGACAGACCCCAAAGGGTCCGTCAGGCCACAGGGATTACAGGCGGTATTCGATAGTACCGGTTACTGTGAGTGGCGGCGCGTAGAACACCGTGATGTTGTTCTCTAGTCCTAGGGGTGAGCAACCCACAGAAGACGGCGATCCCGGACCATCACCCACACCAAAGCAGTACCCCGAGGTTTTGACCTCCTCATCGGTTAAGTTCTTGCCGTGGATACCGACTCGCCACTGTTCGCTGGGGCTGGTCCATACCGCAGAGGCGTTAACCAGCCCATAAGCATCCTGATCGAGGACAGGGTTTGGCACCTCAAACTGGTTGATATCGCTCTTATACGCATAGTTCACGCTAAGCATCGTCGCACCACCCATCAGTTCGGTCGCGTAGTTGAGTGCAACGAATATCGTGGTGTCGGGGGTGTTTTGAATTTCACGCTGGTCAGCAACGTTCACGCCGTTCACCAGGTATTCTTTGAACTCGGCATCAAGAAAGCTGGCAGCAAACTGAGTGCTAAGCGCCTCGGTCAATCGAATATTACCTTCGATTTCCAAGCCCATGATTTCCGACTCGCCCGCGTTGGTTACCGTCCCCACGAAGTCATCGTTGACGCCATCCCCGTCGGTATCGACACCCACAGACCCAGGAATCTGCATATCGGTGTATTCCGAGTAGAACACCGCAATATTAGTAACGGCTCGGCCATCCCACCAGGTCGACTTCACACCCAATTCATAGGAATCCAACTGCTCTGGGTCGTAGCCTTTCTCGACCTCGGGCGTCGCAAAGTTTGCGCCCCGCGGATCAAAGCTTCCTGCTTTCCAACCCTGAGAATAATTAGCATAAATGTTCAGATCATCAGACATTGCATAGGAAACATTTAGCCGCGGTGACGTGTCAGTGTAGGTTTGACTTGCCTCATAGTCAGAGGTGACAGCAATCTGAACGGCAGCATCGTTACCAAAAAAGGGCGACTGAAAGCCGAGATAGTTTGACCGGAAAATATCCGCCGTGCGCTTATCTTCGGTGTAACGCAAACCCAAAGCGACCGACAGTTTATCACTGAGGTTGTAGGTCAAATCCCCAAAGACGGACCAGGCTTCGGTATCCACAACTCCGCCAGTGTAAGCAGTCAGACCCACAACCGGGACCAACTGCCCAAGCACGACGTCGAAGTCATTGGCTGCGGTGGCGTCGAGGTAATAAACGCCGGCGACCGCATTGAACTTTTCGGTGTTCCACAGGAGTTGAATCTCCTGGCTGAACTGTTCGTTGTCGTAGATCACCGGCGCATCAAAATCAGGTACCGGCAGACTGTCAAAATCGATCACTGACTCGGTGTAATCCTCGCGGTCAGCGGTAATTGAGCGCAGCGTAATCGCATCATTGATCATCCAGTCGATGCTCACCGAGTAGCCGCTTGCCTCCACCTCGTTGTTGCCGTTGATCCCTGTCGTAGTGCCCGTAGCCGCTTCAGATGCACCCGCGCGCGTATCCCACACATCACCAAGTGCCGGCGCGTCGATGGTTACCCCGTCGTAGGGTCGATAACCCGCGACAGCCGAGGACTTATCATTGGTATCGTCATAGGCCACTCGCACCAATAGCGAGTCGGTGACGTCCCACTCCGCGCTCAGGCGATAGCCAAAAATATCTTTGTCGTACTGTTCACCGCCGGTAAAAACATTGTCACCGTAGCCATCACGACTGAAGCTGGCGACGGTCCCGCCCACTCTCAATCCATCAGTAACCGGCACCGATGCAGTGGCAACGAACTCTTGCTGGTTATAGGTACCGAACGAGCCCCGCAAGTTAATGTCGAGCTCATCACCCAAGCGGCGCGTCACATACTTAACGGCACCACCAACGGCATTACGGCCGTACAGCGTGCCCTGTGGCCCACGCAACACCTCAATACGTTCCACGTCGTAAATATCGAGCAACGCGCCCTGTGGTCGGGCCATGTAAACATCATCTAAATAGAGCGCAACGCCCTGCTCGAAACCCGCCAGAGGATCCTGCTGGCCCACACCACGAATAAACGCGGTCAGTGTGGTGTTCGTCGCCCGCGACGGCTCAAGG
>CBFHHJ010000050.1:6812-9754 GCA_965655505.1 Luminiphilus sp. | reverse complement strand
CGATGCAGCTTCGCGAACCAAGGTCGAGGACACCCGCGAACTGCTTGAGAATGTGCAGTACGCGCCGACGCGATCGCGTTACAAAATCTACCTGATCGACGAAGTCCATATGCTCTCTAACCACAGCTTCAATGCGCTGTTAAAAACCCTTGAAGAGCCGCCGCCCCACGCCAAATTTCTTTTGGCGACGACTGATCCGCAGAAACTACCCGCGACAGTGCTGTCCCGTTGTTTGCAATTCAACCTCAAAAACATGGTGCCAGAGCAGATTGTTGAGCACTTACAGCATATTCTGTCTGAAGAGAACATCGGCTTTGACCGTGAGTCTCTGGGTTTGTTGTCGAGGGCTGCCTCCGGCTCCATGCGCGATGCTTTGAGTCTCACTGATCAGGCGGTTGCTTTCGGCGGGGGCGCGCTGAACGAGGCGGATGTTCGCGCCATGCTCGGAACCGTTGATCGGGGCAGGGTGCTCGACCTGGTTGAGGCTGTTATTGCCGGGTCTCCAGAGACGGTGATGCAAGGGGTTGCCGCGATTGCCGAGCATGCCCCTGACTTTGTCGCCACCCTGGACGAGTTGATTTCGGTGTTCCATCAGATGACTGTTGCTCAAATGGTGCCCGACGGCATTGACACAACATGGAGCGAGCAGCAGCGAATAGTTGACTTAGCGCAGCAGTTAACAATTGACGATACGCAGTTGTTTTATCAATTCGCGATGAATGGCCGTCGAGACCTGCTGATCACCCAAGATCAGCGCATTGGTCTCGAGATGACCTTGCTGCGAATGATTGCATTTCGACCCGCAGAGATCATTGTGGCCGGACCTGCAGATTCGGGCAGTTCCGGTGGTCAGGAAGGAGAGCCCCCGGGAAAAAAGCATGAGCCACCGGTGCCCCCGGTGGCAGCGACCTCCGAAGAGCGCGGGCGAGCAACCGCCGCATCCGCACCGGCCGTCGTTTCAAGCGCTGTCGGTGCAAATTCATCCGGCCCAGATGCCACCAGACCCGCAGCAGAGTCCGACCTCCACAGTAACGCCTTATCCGATTCGCTTGCGGCTAAGAGCGAGGCGCAGCCCACAACCCAGAGCTCGGCTGCCGCAGATCTACCGACGCCTAGTGAATGGCCCGAATTTTTTGAGTCCTTGGGGTTAGTGGGGATTACGCAAAATGTTGCCTTGCACTGCGAGCTTGTCGATGTGAGCGAGCGGCAAATGACGTTTGTCCTCGATGAGCATAACGCCACGCTCTTTAATCCGCGTCAGGTAACGGCGCTGCAAGCAGCGATTTCTCAAGTGTTGTCTGCGCCCGTGACTGTCACCATTGATGTAGGCACGGTAGGGCGCAACACACCGAGGCATCACCGCGAGGAACGCGCCGCGGCGCGGCTGAAGCAGGCGGAGACTTCGTTGGCTGCAGATGAACAGTTGGCGGCGTTAGTACGTGAGTTTGATGGCGAAATCGTTGCCGGTAGTATTCGGCCCGCGAACTAACCTGCTTCACGTCCTCGGCCATCCAATAGGAGACATACATTGAAGCTCACCGATATCATGAAGCAAGCACAGCAAATGCAGGAGGGGCTCGCCGAAGCTCAGGCAGCGGTGAAGCAGATCCAGGTGACCGGAGAGGCGGGTGCGGGTCTCGTTGCTGTGCGCATGTCGGGCGCAATGGAGGTCCTTGGAATTCAGATTGACCCCTCGGTGCTTGCGGAAGAAAAAGAGATGTTAGAAGACCTGCTCGCGGCCGCTGTAAATGATGCCGTCCGTAAGGCGCAAGCGAGTGCACAAGAAAAAATGGCGGGCGTGACGGCGGGAATGAACCTTCCAGATGGCTTTAAAATGCCTTTTTAATTGATTGATTATTAAGTAGTAATTGCATTGAAATTAAGCCCTTCAATTGAAGCTCTAATCGAAGCCTTGCGTTGTCTGCCGGGTGTTGGCCCCAAGTCGGCCCAACGAATGACGCTTCATCTGCTCGAGCGCGATCGTGAAGGCGCAGGGGCACTTGCTCAGGCATTGGTCGAAGCGTTGGAGCGCGTGGGTCGCTGCCGACGCTGTCGCAACTTTACCGAACTCGAAGAATGCGAATTATGTGCAGATCTTCGACGAGATCAGGGCTTGTTGTGCATTGTCGAGACACCCGCTGACGTGATGGCTCTGGAGCATAGTGGCGGGTACGGCGGGGTTTACCATGTGCTGATGGGGCATTTGTCACCGCTAGACGGTATTGGCCCCGAGGACATCGGACTGGATCTACTGGAAGCGCGATTCGCTTCTGAGTCGATTAACGAGGTCATACTCGCCACTAACCCGACGGTAGAGGGGGAGGCGACCGCCTACTACATTGGTGAGCGTGCCCGCGCGGCGGGTATTCGAGTGAGCCGCATTGCGCACGGCGTGCCCCTCGGCGGCGAGCTGGAATATATCGATTCATCAACCCTCGCCCACGCCCTAAGCGGGCGTCGCACTTTGGATAGCCAATGAGTTGGAAATGGGTCCGTACAGACGATGAACTAGCTGCTGCAGTTGCCGAGGCGTCAGCGTTTTCTTCGGTTGCGGTGGATACTGAATTTCGCCGCCGGGATACCTTCTATCCACAGGTCGCCCTTGTCCAGCTGGCCGCGGGTGATAATTGTTGGCTGATCGATCCATTGACGCTGACGGATACCCGCCCGCTGTCTGACCTGCTCGCTAATCCCGGTGTTATCAAGGTGCTCCACAGCGCGAGCGAAGATCTCGAGGTGTTTGAGCACTGGTTAGGTCAAATACCGCAGCCGCTTTTTGATACTCAGCGAGCCGCTGCATTGTTAAATCTGGGTTTTGGGCTCAGTTATCGCGCCTTGGTCGAAGCACTGTTGGCGGTCGAGCTCGCTAAAGACGAAACTCAGTCGGATTGGCTGAAGCGCCCGTTGTCGGAAGCGCAGTGCGAGTATGCGGCTCAGGACGT
>CBFHHJ010000050.1:0-6716 GCA_965655505.1 Luminiphilus sp. | reverse complement strand
ACTCGCTAAAGACGAAACTCAGTCGGATTGGCTGAAGCGCCCGTTGTCAGAAGCGCAGTGCGAGTATGCGGCTCAGGACGTCACCTATTTGATTCGCTGCTGGCCAATTTTGGCGGAGCGCGCTAAAGAGCGCGATCGGATGGCGTGGATTCTGGAAGAGGGCGCGCAGATGGAAACCGGCGGCAAAGGTCCTCTCGCTAAGTTCAAGTCGGCGTGGAAACTCGATCCTGAAAAACTCGCGGTGCTGCTGGCACTGCTCGAATGGCGGGAGCAGCAAGCGAAAAACCGGGATAAGCCGCGCAGTTGGATTCTCAACGATAAGAGCTTGTACGCGATTGCCCAGCGGCTGCCAGCCAATACTGGCGCCTTAGGCGCTGTCGATGGCATCCCCCCCGGCGTCATTCGTCGGCAGGGCGACGTGCTCTTATCGATCGTTGCCGATGCCAGTGCAGAAGCGGCGGAGCGGCCGCCCGCATCGCTACCGCGCCCAGCAAGCGCTGAAGCGCGGCGCGTGGCCAAACAGCTATCCGGTGCCTTGCAGGCGCTGGCGGATCAGCTTGATGTGTCTGTCGAGATCCTCATGCCCAACCGGGAATTGGAGCTCATCGCCCGTGAAGCGCTGGGCGAGACGATTTTAGCTCCTGCCAACTGGCACGGTTGGCGATCGGCTGAGGTGATCGCGCCCTTGCGACGGCGCGCTGAAGTGACGGTGGAGAACCTCGATGATGCTGGTTGAAATATTTAAGAGTCCTCGCAAGCCAGATACCTACCTATATCTCGAGCGAGGCGCAGACGTTGATAAGCTACCCGAGGCGCTTCGTCAGGTTTTTGGCGCACCAGAGTTGGTGATGTCCCTCAAGCTCACCGAAGATCGCAAGCTGGCGCGCTACAGTGGCGCGCGGGTGCTCGAGGCGATTGCCGCCGAGGGGTACTTTCTTCAGTTACCCCCCGAGAAGTCGTCCGCCGGTGCTTTGGATGAGGCGTTTGGTTCGCCACAGGCCATTCACAGCGAGGGTGACGGTACATGTTGACCTCCGATAGCTACATGCTTGCAATGGTGACTTATCTCTTGGCGGGATTTGTTGCAATCCTGTTGATGGGGCGTTTCTGGTTTAAACGCTTGCCACCGATGCTGTCCTGGTCCTTGCTGGGAATTATTGCAGGTTTATTATTGACGCCCGCCTATCCCGAGCCGGAGTCTACAACTCTGGCTCCGGCGCTGATTGTAGGCATCTTCAATACCCTTTTTGGCGACGGATGGCCTACTGCCTGGACCGCGTTTGCGCTGCTGGCCGCAGGGGCGGGGGTTGGCCTTTTGATTGGCGTAACGAGTGCGGCGGTGGGCAACAAGAGTCGGCGCCAGCGGGAAAGTCGCGCTAGCAAAGCGTTAAAGGGCGATGACAAAATGGCTGAAGCGTAATCGTCAGCGGACGTCAATTTGGTTAGGCTCAGAGGCCAGATTTTTTTAATTTAACGAGAAGACACTATGAAATTTACGGGTACTGAACGCTACGTCGCCACCGATGATTTGCGCATGGCGGTCGACGCGGCTGTCAATCTGCAACGGCCTTTACTTATCAAGGGTGAGCCCGGCACGGGCAAGACTATGCTTGCGGAAGAGGTTGCCGCTGGGCTGGGAAAACGTTTGATTCAATGGCACATCAAGTCAACGACCAAAGCACAGCAGGGCCTGTATGAATATGATGCGGTATCGCGTTTGCGGGATTCCCAGTTGGGTGACGATCGCGTTCACGATATCCGGAACTACATCAAGCAAGGCAAGCTCTGGGAAGCGTTTGCTGCGGATGAGCAGGTTGTATTGTTAATCGACGAGATTGACAAGGCCGATATCGAGTTCCCTAACGATTTGTTGGTCGAGCTCGACCGCATGGAATTTTTCGTCTACGAGACAGGCGAGACGATCAAGGCAATCCATCGACCGATCATTATCATTACGTCAAACAACGAGAAGGAACTGCCTGACGCGTTTTTGCGCCGATGCTTCTTTCATTTCATTAATTTCCCAGATCGCGACACGATGCGTCAGATTATTGATGTACATCATCCGGACATCACCCAGACCCTGGTTGCTGAGGCGCTCGAGGTGTTTTTCGAGCTTCGTTCAATCCCCGGTCTCAAGAAAAAGCCCTCGACCTCGGAACTCATCGATTGGTTGAAACTGTTGATGGCCGATGAGATCCCTGACGAAATCCTGAAGGATCGCGATCCCTCCAAAGCGATCCCGCCGCTATATGGCGCGCTGATTAAGAACGAGCAGGATGTTCAATTGCTAGAGCGTTTAGCTTTCATGCATCGGCGCGAAAGCCGCTGAGTCCGCGCCCATGATGGTAAATTTCTTCCATGGATTGCGTGATGCAGGGGTCCCTGTAACCACTCGGGAACTCCTCGACCTGCTTCAGGCCCTTCGCCAGAACCTGGCCTTTGCGGATATCGATGATTTTTATCATTTGTCCCGAGCGGTGCTGGTCAAAGACGAGAAATACTATGACCGCTTTGATCGCGCCTTTGGTGCGCACTTTAAGGATCTCGAAGGTCTCGATGACGTTATCGAGGCTTTGATCCCCGATGATTGGCTGCGCAGCGAATTCATAAAGCAGTTGAGCGATGAGGAAAAGGCCAAGATCGAGTCCTTGGGTGGCCTTGAAAAGCTCATTGAGGAGTTCAAAAAACGACTCGACGAGCAAAAGAAACGTCACGAGGGCGGTAACAAGTGGGTTGGCACCGGGGGTACATCTCCCTTTGGCAATGAAGGCTATCACCCTGAGGGCATTCGTGTTGGCGGAGAGAGCAAAAATAAGCGCGCTGTCAAAGTTTGGGATCGCCGAGATTTCAAAAATTATGATGACGATGTTGAACTGGGAACGCGCAACATCAAAGTGGCGCTGCGGCGGCTGCGAAAATTTGCTCGCACGGGTGCAGCCGACGAGTTGGATCTCGATGACACCATCAGCTCAACGGCGCGTAACGCCGGCTTGCTCGACATTAAAATGGTGCCCGAGCGCCACAATGCAGTGAAGGTGTTGTTGTTCCTAGATGTTGGGGGTTCGATGGATCCCCATGTCCGGGTCTGTGAGGAACTGTTCTCTGCCGCACGCACCGAGTTCAAACATCTCGAGTATTTTTACTTTCACAATTTTTTGTACGAAAGCGTCTGGAAAAACAATATCCGCCGGCATAACGAGCGGACCATGACCTTGGACTTGATGCACAAGTACAGCCACGACTATAAAGTCGTAATTATCGGTGATGCATCGATGTCGCCTTACGAGATCATGCAGCCCGGCGGATCGGTTGAGCATTGGAATGAGGAGGCGGGGGACGTGTGGTTGCGTCGCCTGCGGCAAACCTATGACAAATGTATCTGGCTCAACCCGGTCCCCGAACCCGAATGGCAGTACACCCAGTCGATAAACATCACCAACCAATTGATGGAGGGAAAGATGTTTCCGCTAACGCTGAACGGCTTAGAGCAGGGTATGGCGGAGCTTTCGCGCTGATAGCGTGGGATAGGCCTGCTTGTTGGGAAGTGGGTGTCAGTGTGATAAAAATTGAAGAGTAAACGGACAGGCGACTGTTCAGTCATTAATAACAACGAGAGTCTAACTATGAAGCTCAAGCAAGTGGGTTTAGTTTGTGTCACGGTCGCCAGCCTCGCGGCCTGCGGGGGATCAGATGATCCGGCCATCGAGAGTGCCGTTTCGTCCGCGGACACCAGTGGTGCGCCAACGAGCGCTGAACCACCGGCAGTTGCCCAGGTTGATACCACTCGACTGGTGAATGCCGAGCAGGAGCCAGAGGTCTGGATGACCTATGGCGGTTCCTATGAGGAGACGCGTCACTCGTCGCTATCCCAAATCAATCAGGACACCTTGTCAGATCTTGGTGTTGCCTGGACCTACGAAATGAAAAAGCCACGGGGTGTCGAGGCAACCCCCATTGTTGTTGACGGTGTGATGTATGTGACCGGGGCCTGGTCAATTGTTTATGCGCTCGACGCCAAGACCGGTGAAGAGCTCTGGGTGTACGACCCCGAGGTGTCAGGTGAAATGGCCTGGAAAGGCTGTTGTGGAGTTGTCAATCGCGGTGTCGCAGTGCACAACGGCAAAGTGTTTGTGGGTGTCTTTGACGGGCGCCTCGAAGCCCTAGACGCTGGCACAGGAGAGCTGTTGTGGAGCAATGTCACCGTTGATCAGGAGAAGCCCTACACCATCACCGGCGCACCCCGCGTATTCAAAGACAAAGTGATCATCGGTAATTCGGGTGCAGAGTTGGGCGTGCGCGGATATGTGACGGCCTACAACGTCGACACGGGTGGCCTTGAGTGGCGCTTCTATACGGTGCCCAACCCAGAAAAGAAACCCGACGGTGCGGCATCCGATGCGATTTTTGCAGAGTTGGCGAATGAGAGCTGGGGTGATGATGGCGCCTGGACGACTGATGGAGGCGGTGGCACCGTATGGGATTCCATTGTCTATGATCCGGTGAATGACCAAGTACTAATCGGCGTCGGAAACGGTTCCCCCTGGAACGCAAAAGTGCGTGACCCGAACAGTAACGGTGACAACCTTTTTCTTTCCTCTATCGTCGCCCTCGATGCTGACACCGGTAGTTATCGATGGCATTACCAGGGCACCCCCCGCGATCAGTGGGATTACACGGCGACGCAACAGATGATTCTGGCGGAGCTGCCTTTAGGTGAGGATGGCGCGCCCCGTCGGGTGGTGATGCAGGCACCTAAAAACGGCTTCTTTTATGTCATCGATGCCGCTGACGGGGAGCTCATATCGGCTACACCGTTTGCCAAGCAAACTTGGACAACGGGCAAAGTCGACGAGAATGGCCGGCCGGAGGTGATTCCCGAGGCCGTTGAACTCGACGAGTATGTGATCATGCCTGGCCCGACCGGGGCACATAACTGGCACCCAATGGCCTTCAATGCCAAGACGGGTCTGGTGTATATCCCAACCAATCAGTTTCCCTTCGTCTATGACGACAACGAGCGCGGCAGAACCGCCAATTCGTATTGGAATGTTGGTTACGATGTGGCCGCTGGTTGGATGTTAGAGCTTCCCCCGGGCGCGTTAGAAGCTCAGCGAACCCTCGACGGTGGCGCATTGGTTGCCTGGGATCCTGTGAAGGCTCAACCTCGTTGGGCCGTGCCGTTTAACATGCCATTTAACGGTGGTGTTCTGAGCACCGATGGAGACCTCGTTTTCCAGGGCAATAAGAACGGCGATTTTGTAGCCTACGACGCAGAAACTGGCGAGCCTGCCTGGACCCAGAGCATGACCGGTAATGCCGCTGCTGCCCCCATGACCTACAAGGTCGATGGTGAACAGTACGTGGCGGTACTGTCGGGCTGGGGTAGCACATCAATGCTGACATACGGGTTGATTCTTGATGAGGCGGTTACAGCCGAACCGGGTCGCGTGATCACGTTCAAACTCGGTGGCGACGGGGCGATGCCCGCACCCATGGACTACGCCGTGATGGAGAAACCCAAGGCCGAGGCGTTTGGTGACGCTGAAATGCTGCAGCTTGGGTTGGAGACCTTTGCGGGCAACTGTCAGTTTTGTCACGGTGCGATGGCGGTGAGCTCTGGTGTACTGCCTGATCTTCGCTGGTCACCCATCGCTGCCTCAGAGCCCGCTTGGGATTCCGTGGTACGCGACGGCAGCTTAAAGGCCAACGGCATGGTGTCCTTCGCAGGACACCTGTCCAAGGAAGAGACCGACGCGGTGCGCGCCTATGTTCTTAAACAGGGATGGGTGACCGTGAAAAACCGCGAAATTCTAGCTGCAGGCATGGGCTCGGCAGGCGGAGAGTAAATGTTACTGAGTGTGTAGCCCCCTCGAAAGAGGGGGCTTTTTTTTGGGTTGCAACCAGTAATTCAGCTTTCGTTGTTGCTGAGGTTGGCTCGAAATGCCACCAGTGTTGCTGCTATGGCGACATTGAGTGACTCGACGTCATTCTTCATAGGAATCATGAGGCGAGTATCGGCCAATGCGCGGCTAGCTGCACTGACGCCGTCGGTCTCGCCACCGAGTACGTAGACGGTGGGCTCGGTGTTGTGGTGTTCAAACAGTGAGTCGCTCGCAGATCCCTCTAGAATTGCAATTGAAAAGCCATGCTTGCGCAGTGACATTAAGCCTGATTCTAGTTTGTTGCAGCGCAGCACGGGCGCTTTAAAGACGGTGCCCGCCGAGGCCTTGACCACCAAGGGGCCGAGGGTCGCCGTCCCTTCATCTGGATAAATGATGCCGTCACAGCCCGCAGCGGCAACGGAGCGGATGATCATGCCAACGTTCTGCGGGTTGGTCACACCGTCGAGGGCGATCAGGGTGCGCGCCGGTGCTATCGCGGGGGAGGTGCTCCCTATGTCACTGGTGCGGGCTAAATAGTTTTCGAGACGGTCGAACAGCGGGCATGTGAGGTCCAGAGCTACGCCTTGATCCTGCTTGCCGTTTTTTGAAATACGCGAGAGCTTACTGCGGTCGTGGTAGCGAATGTCGACCTGTCGCGCATCTGCCGCGGCTATGATCTCGTTAATGATGCCGCCGGCTTTATTGCTCTTTGCGAGGTGTAAGCGGGTGGGTACCAAGGCACTATCATGCAGGGCTTCAAGCACCGGTTTTCGGCCATAGATTGTAAGATTTTGATCGAGATTAATTGTTGTCATGTCACCTTGTGTTACG
>CBFHHJ010000049.1:0-9907 GCA_965655505.1 Luminiphilus sp. | reverse complement strand
ATGAGAATACTCGAACGTTTATTTTTGGGCTGATGGTGTCTACGTTGTGACCTTTTCGGGCACGGACACTCGTGTGTCCGAAGTGTCTTTCAGTGCTACCTTTGTGTCAATTTAATACCGATTGGATATAAATACCCGATGCTCACCCTCGAAGCCTCCGATACTGAACTGCCCTACGAACGGGACGCTGCTGTTTATGCCCGACGTCTGGCTGATCTTCCCGGATTTGCGTTTCTGGATAGTCGTAAACGACGGGCCGAGGTCGGCCAATACGACATCCTGACTGCACTCCCGGATACCTTGCTGAGGCTTTCCGATTTTGACAACAACCTCACGCACTGGATGGAAGCCCTCGAAGGCCAGCTAGAGATCAATACCCTATCGGTAAGAACCCGCATTGGCATCGGCTTCATGGACTATGACAGTGCTGCGGCGAACCTCGGTGTTGCCGGCCCCACGCTACGACCCGCACTGGTTGGGATCTACTCTTGGTATGTGCTTCAAGACCATCAGCTCGGGCGGAGCTGGCTGATTACCGATCCAGCATTAGCGCCCAACACTAAGGCGATGATCGAGGCGCGCCTGCGTAAGCCTCCTAAGAGGACTGCAGATCCGTTCCGATTACAGGAACCCTTTCGTGCCGAAGTGAGTCATGAGGAGTATCTCAAGCGCGTCGAGCAGATCCGAGAATACGTCAGCGCCGGGGACTGTTATCAGGTCAATTTTGCGCACCGCTTTTCAAGTCGGTTCATGGGCGACCCGTTTGAGGCGTACAACCATCTGCGCGATGTCGCGCCCGGGGATTTTTCCGCCTATCTGGCCCTCGAAGAAAATCATGCGGTGTTGTCTCTATCCCCTGAGCGTTTCCTGTCCATAGAGGCTGGGCGTGTCAAATCACAACCGATTAAAGGAACGCGCCCTAGAAGCCTTAACCCACTCGAGGACGCCGCAATCGCCAGAGAGTTGCGCGAGAGTGAAAAGGATCGGGCCGAGAACATAATGATTACCGATTTGCTGCGCAACGATCTCGGACGCTTCTGCAAAGCAGGCTCAGTGGTCACCTCGGAGTTATGCGCACTGCATAGTTACGACAACGTACACCACTTGGTAAGCATGATCGAAGGCCAGTTACAGACTGGCATGACGCCGGGGCAGGTCTTGCTTGGCTGCTCCCCTGGTGGGTCGATCACCGGGGCACCGAAGAAAAGAGCGGCAGAGATTATTCGGGAGCTAGAGCCGGTGCCTAGAGGCGTGTATTGCGGCAGCATCTTTGCGCTGGGCTGTGATGGCTGGTTGCAATCGAGCATTGCGATTCGCACCTTTGAGATTGTGAACGACGCCATCTATTGCTGGGGCGGTGGCGGCATCGTTTACGACTCGCAGGCCGAATCGGAGTATCAAGAAACCCTCGATAAAGTCAGTGGATTCATGCGCGCAATCGAATCCCTTTAAGTGAACTCGCGCGTCGCTATTATGGTCTGGCATGCGCTGGCATGCACTTGCGCGTCACTGACAAATGACGGCAATCAATACAAAGGCAGTTCAATGTGCTCGTACAGTTCCCGACGCTCGCTAGGGTTCGATCGACTGAGTGCTTCTTGTACCAGCTCCCGCGAGAGATGCGGCGCTAGCTCGTGGATGAATTCGTGCATATATCCCCGCAAAAACGTGCCTTTACGGAATGCCAAGCTGGTGACGCTACTGGCGAATAAATGACTGGCATCCAGTTTAACGAGGTCGTGGTCCTGATCTTCGTCATGGGCCATGCCGGCCACAATGCCGATACCTAGCCCGAGGCGCACGTAGGTCTTAATCACGTCAGCGTCGACCGCGGTAAAAACAACCTTTGGGGTCAAACCACGGGAACTGAAGGCGTCATCGAGTTTTGAGCGACCTGTAAAGCCAAAGGTATAGGTCACAATGGGGTGGGCAGCCACCGCCTCTAGCGTCAGCTTGGGTTCCTTCGCCAACGGATGATCCTTGGGCACCAAAATGCAGCGGTTCCAGCGGTAACAGGGCAGCGTAATCAGATCGGAGAATAATTCGAGGGCCTCGGTTGCAATGGCAAAATCGACAGCGCCTTCAGATGCCATCTCAGCGATCTGCATAGGTGTTCCCTGCTGCATTTGCAGAGAAACATCAGGGTAGCTGGCCATAAACTCTTTGATAATGGGGGGCAGCGCGTAGCGCGCCTGAGTGTGGGTCGTTGCAATTGACAGAGTACCGCTGCGTTCGCTCGAAAACTCTTGAGCGACACGTTTTATGGATTCAGCTTTGCGCAGAATTTCACCCGCGAGTTCCAGAATCACCTCGCCGGCCGGCGTAACGTGGGTCAGGTGCTTGCCGCTGCGGGCAAACACTTCGACGCCGAGTTCATCCTCGAGCAGTCGTATCTGCTTGCTGATGCCGGGCTGAGAAGTAAACAGACTCTGAGCCGTGGCGGAGACATTGAGGTCATGATGTGCGACCTCCCATATATATCGAAGCTGCTGAAGTTTCACGTGCTTGGGTGCTCCCGGGGGCTCTTACCAACACAAAGGTAACCCGAGAATTTTTCACCTTCCAGCGTTTAAGCAATAAAATGTTAGTTTTTTATTCAGGAATGACATTATCAGGGTTGGCGACCCCGTGAGGAACGTGGCCAGTGGTGATGTGTTCTGCCGCTAAATCGCAATGGGTTTGCTGATCATCAAAGAATACGTCGGCTCGATAAGCCTTCAAAAATTCGGTCTTTTTGAGCCCGCCGAGGAAAATCGATTCATCGATTCGAATGTCCCAGGCGCGAAGGGTCCGAATGACGCGTTCATGGGCTGGAGCTGACCGGGCAGTCACTAGGGCCGTGCGAATCGGCGCCTCGCTCGCTGGAAACGCTTGCTGCAGTCGCTGCAACGCGCCCAGGAAGCTTTTGAAGGGACCGCCTTGTAATGGCTCGTGGCGGGCCGCTCGCTCGCTCGCGGTAAAAGCTGCAAGCCCCTCCTCTTTGAATACGCGCTCGGCCTCATCGGAAAAAATGACTGCATCACCATCGAAGGCGAAGCGAAGCTGCGTGCCATCCGACTCAGTACGTTGCCGCGAAACGAGTGTTGCTGCCGCCACGTTGTTCTCAAGGGCTTTGCGCACGTCGCCGGGCTCAGAGGAGAGAAACAACTGGCAGCCAAAGGCATTGATGTAGCGCCAGGGTGGCTCGCCGCCACAAAAAGCTGCTCGAGAAATGGGTAGCTGGTAGTGCTCTATAGAATTAAACACCCGCAAACCGGTGTCGGCACTATTTCGAGAGAGCAGCACAACCTCAACACCCATCGGTTCCTCGAGTCGTTCGTTCAAGCCCAAGAGCTTGCTGACGACAGAGAAGGCCTGGCCGGGCTCTAGGGGCGTTTGCTCCTGCTCTATTTGGTAGCGTGAGTAGGCGTCGAGCCCCTCCTCTTCGAACACCCGGTGCGCTTCGTCGAGGTCAAACAAGGCTCGCGAAGAAATGGCGATGACGAGTTTTTCTGGGTGCATGGTGTTCGTCACGGTGCTAATTGATGACTCCTTAATTTTGATCTCGCTCACGGGAAGTCTCAGTTGCTCCCGGTGTCAAAGCACCGGCAGGGCCATTGTTGTCACCACGATCCGATGCGAAATAGTCCTTGGTTAAGCGAAAGACCACGGGTGACAACAACAGTAATGCGATGAGGTTCGGGATTGCCATAAAGGCATTAAGGGTATCGGCAATCAGCCAAACCACACCGAGATTCAGTCCTGCACCCACAGGGATCGCGAGTACCCAAAGAATTCTAAAGGGCAGAATACCGCGGGTTCCGACAAGATAGACAACACAGCGCTCGCCATAAAATGACCAACCAATCATTGTAGTGATGGCAAAGACCACCACCCCAATGGTGACAACCCACTCGCCACCAGGGAAAGCCTGTCCAAATGCCATCGCCGTGAGCGACGCACCAGACTCACCACTTTCGAGCACTCCCGTCAGCACAATCACCAGCCCCGTCATAGTGCAGACAATGAGGGTGTCGATGAGGGTCCCGAGCATGGCTACCATCCCCTGCTCGACCGGCTCATTGGTTTGCGCAGCTGCGTGGGCGATGGGCGCACTGCCCAAACCCGCCTCATTCGAAAAGATTCCGCGCGCCACGCCAAAGCGGATCGCTGCCCAGACGGTGGCACCAGCAAAACCACCCGCAGCGGAAGCGCCGGAAAAGGCGGAGTTGATGATGGTGCCAAAAGCAGCGGGTACTTCAGACAGGTTCATGGCAATGACGATAACGCTCATCAAGATGTAACCCAGTGCCATCGCGGGCACGACCGCGCCTGCGGTTGCGGCGATTCTCTGAATACCACCCAATATGACGGACCCGACAAGCACCATCAACACGATACCCGTGGCTTCCCAAGGTATGCCTAAGTTGTCAGTCAGCACCTGCGCCACTGAATTTGATTGAACCGTATTGGCGAGTCCGAAGCCCGCCATTGCGCCAAACAGTGCAAAAGCCGCGGCTAACCAGCGCCAGCGTGGGCCGAGTCCATTGCGGATGTAATACATAGGACCACCGCTGTAGCCGCCCAGCGCATCCTGTTCTCGATAACGTACGGCCAGCACGCCCTCGGCATATTTAGTCGCCATACCAAACAAAGCCGTCACCCACATCCAGAACAGCGCACCGGGTCCACCCAAGGTGATAGCGGTCGCAACACCGGCGATATTTCCGGTACCGATGGTCGCCGAAAGCGAGGTCATCAGGGCTCGAAACGGCGCAATGTCCCCCTCTCCGGTTCCGCTAAAACCACTAAAAAGCAGCTTAAAAGCCCGGGGTATTCGGCGCAGGGTTAAAAAGCCCAAGCCCAATGTGAGGTAAATGCCGGTGCCGAGTAGCAAGACCAGCATCGGCGGCCCCCATGCATAGCCATTAAGAACGCCGACAATCTCTTCCATGGGTTTTACTCTCCGTTAGCGGTCAATGACGGGCTGCGAAAGGGCCTCGTGGGTATCAAACAGTCGCTTCTAGCGCTTCACTTAAACCGGCATGGTGTGGAAACAGGCCGAAAATGCCCCCCGTGTGAACGAAAACGATGTCCTCGCTATCACCAAAACGACCCTGCTCGATCTCCGTGATCATGCCGAGAAATGCTTTGCCGGTATACACGGGGTCGAGAACAATCCCTTCAAGGGCAGCCAAGTCGGCGATAAGACGGTACACCGCGCTGCTTGCCTTGCCGTACCCGGCACCAATGTAACTGTCGATCGTGGTTGGCGAAACGGCAACTTCGGGGGTCTGGGGGTAAAGCCTAGACAGCTCCTCAACATCGTCCATCACCTTGCGATTGAACCACTCGGTGTCATCGCATACGGCCATGCCGACGACTGAAACCGGCAAATCCTGCAGCGCAAACCCAAAGGTCAGTCCAGCTTGAGTGCCTCCCGACCCCGTTGCACAGATCACCGTACAACGATCAATGCCATGGGCGGTCAAATCGGCGGCGAGTTCTTGAGCGCCGGCGATATAACCCCAGATCCCTAGTCCGTCGCTGCCGCCAGTGGGGATCACTAACGGAGTACGACCCAGCCCGCGCTGCTCGTCAGCGGCTTGGGTCAGTAAGCCAGGTAGGTCGGCAACGTACTCTGAGGTTGGGATTGCCCGCAGTTCGGCGCCAAAAAGCTGGTCGAGTAAGGTATTGCCCGTTTGTTCGGGCTGGGTACCTCGCAAGACCAGCACACAGTGCATGCCCACTTGCGCACAAACCCCCGCAGTTGCCCGAGCATGGTTGCTCTGTAAACCACCGCAGGTGATTAACGTGTCGATCCCACTGGCTTGTGCATGACCCACAATAAACTCGAGTTTGCGGACCTTGTTCCCCGTTAGGGTCGACCCAGTGAGGTCGTCGCGCTTTATCCACAGCCGCTTTCCCCGACCCCAGCGATCGCTCGCTCGGGTCATCAATTGCAGTGGTGTGGGTAATTGGGCCAGTCGATGTCGCGGTGGCCAGTTAATCGCTGCCAGCTTACTCAGCCCCAACGGACTTCAGCGTGCCTTTGGGCAACACGGCGTTGATGTGAACTCGCTGAAACTTCAGGTCGACGTTGCTAGCAACATTGATCGTCACATAGTTTTCATCAAGACCTGTGATCTTGCCGAGCATGCCCGACGAGGTAATGACCTCATCGCCCTTTCCTAGGGCTGACACCATTTCCTGGTGTTCCTTTTGTCGCTTGCGCTGAGGACGGATCGCAATGAAATAAAACAAACCGAACAAAACGACCAAAAAACCAATTTGAAACAGCTCACCACCCGCAGGCTGGCCGCCGCCTTGGGCGTACGCGTTGGCTATGAACATAAAACCTCCATTAAGAAAAGCACGCTACTGTAAGCGCAGCGAGTACTCGGGGCAATGACCCGTTGAGATCAAACTGAAAAAGACGTGTCGAAATCGAGGGTGAGAGGCGCGTGATCGGAGAAACGTTGATCCCGATAAATCGCTGCATGGCTGACTGTGTTGCGTAAAGCGGGTGTTACCAGCATGTAGTCAAGCCGCCACCCCACGTTCTTTGCCCAGGCTTGTCCCCGATTAGACCACCAAGTGTATTGGTCAGGATCTGGATTAATAACCCGAAAGGCGTCAACCCA
Organism: Luminiphilus sp.; assembly: GCA_965655505.1. Classification (GTDB taxonomy): domain Bacteria; phylum Pseudomonadota; class Gammaproteobacteria; order Pseudomonadales; family Halieaceae; genus Luminiphilus. The sequence goes on along the minus strand of CBFHHJ010000049.1, from coordinate 3,284 downwards.
GCCCAGCTCGTCAAAAACCCGGTCCAACCAAGCACGCTCATGGGGAAGAAAACCCGAGTTTTTCTGATTGGGCTTCCAGTTTTTCAGGTCAATTTCTCGGTGGCAAATATTCCAATCCGCACAGATGATAAATTCTCGTCGCTTGCGCCGCAGGGCGCGCAGATGTTCGTAGAAATGAGTCATAAACACCTCTTTACGCGCCTGAGCCGCCTCGTTACTTGACCCCGATGGCACGTAGAGAGAAATAACACTGAGCTTATCGAAATCGACTTGTAAGTATCGACCTTCAGAGTCAAGTGGCTCCCAACCCAAACGGGTCGTTACCGACTTGGGCTTTAATCGGCTGTACACCGCTGTGCCGCTGTAGCCTTTGCGTTCGGCATCGTTGTAAAGACAGTGGTAACCCGCCGGATGGAAGACAGCGTCATCTAGCTGGTGACGCTGCGCCTTGGTTTCCTGAATGCAAACGACATCGGGCTGCTGTTCGGCCAGCCAATCAAAAAAACCTTTACGTGCCGCAGCGCGAATACCGTTGGTATTACAGGTGATGACACGCATAAAGCGCCTCCGGGGATTGTCAGAGGGCTAATTGTCGATCATCTGGTGAAAGAGATCTACGTACGCATTAATCGAAACGTCATGCGTACCGCCGATTCAGGGTTGGCTTCTCTCAGAGTCGATCTCGGCCACTTGGGGTTCAAACGCAGAGTCAAATAGCGATTGAGCGGCATCTAACGGCGCTTCCTTGAGCAACAGCGCGGCAGCAGCGACACAGATGAACAATTTAGTGAAGCTCATGGCGAAAACTCCCTTACATCTCACCAATTGGTGAAGGTTGGTAGCCCTCCTGTCTCGCGGCGCTCAAACGGGCAGTCGAGATGAGTGGCTTTGCGGCCCCCGCATCGCTACGGGTTTGCCTTTAAATTCCTGAGCTTACATCAGGTTGTAACAGCGTATTCGAAGATTAGAACAGATTCAAGTGCCTAGATTCTGCCCCATAGCAGGCCTTTCAGAACACAAACTACCCATGATTTTCCTGGGCAAAGAGTCCAAGTGTAGTGTTTAGCCGCGACCTACTTACTGCGTGGTCTGCAATTCAAAGCCGGTACTGCAAGGCGATGCCGATCGCATCGAAATCCGAGCCAATTGTGGTGATCACGCCTGAGCTAACGTTTACACGCACTGAAAGACGGGGGCTCAATGGCATAGAGGCGGTGATCCCGAGCCGGGCGTTTTCTACCCCGTCATCCAATTGAATGACACCCCGGGTGGACTCCCCGCCGTAATAAAAATTGCTGTTGAAAGAGACCCAGGCGCCGGGTGCAAAGTAGCGCGCCACGTGAAATTGCGCTTGATACAGTGGATCCTGCGTGACCTCGGAATCGAGATAATTATCGTTGTTGCCGAAAAACTTTACCGAGCCCGAAACATCGAGGTACCACTTGTTCCAAATATAGGAAGCACCAAACCCGGGACGTATCATCCATCGGTTACTGCCAGCATTCACAATTCTGTCGGAGTTATACCCCCCTGTTGGCATTTCAACCTGAAGACTGGTGCCGAAGGTAAAGCCCGGCTTCCACTGAGCTCGGAAATCCTCGAGAGCCAGTGCTGGGGCGCCGATAAAATTCCATGTGACGCGTGCCCTCAAGTCGCCCCATTCGCAGCGACTTACGGCTTCAGGTATGCCCTCCACGTCCGCCCGAGCGTCATAGCATGTTCGCGCGGCTTGAAGGTCAAACTTCGCTGAATCCCCCGCTATGGAAAACGTGTGTGCTAGGCCTAGAGCGACTGAATCGAGTTCAACGAAGGCATTCTCGATGGGTGCGGTAGGACTGGGGGCAACATCGCCTTCGGTGCGCCCATAGCCGACGACCAATGTGGTTTGATCGATCGGCAAATTGACGTAGCTTCGGGGCTCGAGTTCCTGTGCGGCTAGCGGCAAACTACTCGCTCCCAGCAAAGCCAACACCAAGAACCGAAGCATCGGCGACCGTATCACCAAGAGCCGAATCACCGAGAACCGAATCATCGATAACTAGGCGTCGCTACTTGCCGGAGAGCCTACGTCCGCACCGACGACCATCGTCCGTGCAGCGGCAGCAAACCGCTTGGCAGACTCGCCGCTCTCATCATTGCGAATATCCGTTATGTCGATGGGTACTTTGCAGCCACGCTGCACGGCCTCACGATCGCCGATTCGTGCGATCCAGGTCTGTAGATGATCCAGCCCGTCAACCGACACGCCGCTCCAGCTGTGGGTTCGCACCCAAGACCAGTTGGCAATATCAGCAATGCTGTATTCCCCTGCCAAAAAATCACCCTCAGCCAGCTGTCGATCCATCACTTCAAACAACCGCCGACATTCTTTTTGGTAGCGGGTTATTGCGGGCTCGATCTTTTCAGGAAAGTAGCGGAAAAACACGTTCGCCTGCCCCATCATCGGCCCAATACCGCCCATCTGGAACATTAGCCACTGCATAACCATCGAACGGCCTTTGACATCAACGGGCAAAAAACTACCCGTTTTCTCTGCCAGATAGACAAGAATCGCACCGGACTCAAAGACCGGAAAATCGTCGTTGCCCCGATCAACAATGACCGGAATGCGCCCATTGGGATTGAGCGCCAGAAACTCGGGGCTCTTTTGCTCACCGACCGCTAGATCAATGGGCTTTACCTCATAGGGAATGCCCATTTCTTCCAGCGCGATCGAGACTTTATAGCCGTTAGGTGTCGCTGAGGTGAAAAGATCTATCATATCCCGCTCCCGAATTTACTTGAGCCCTAGGGCATCGAGTTCGGCGAGGACATCGTCGTGATGGGTTTTGGTTTTGAACTTATCGAGTACAGCTTTGAGACGACCGTCCTTGCCGACGATAAAAGTTGTGCGAAGAATGCCATCATATTCTTTGCCCATGAACTTCTTGGGACCCCAAGCGCCGTACTTGTCTGCTACCGAGTGATCTTCATCTGACAACAGTGTGAAGTTCAGGGCATCTCGCTCGGCGAATTTTGCCAGTCGAGGCACAGCATCTGGACTGATCCCTAGGGCCACTGTGTCGCGTTTCTCAAGATCCTTTGCGTGGTCTCTAAGTCCTTGGGCCTGCACGGTACAACCGGGCGTCATCGCTTTTGGGTAGAAGTAGACGACAACGTTGTTAATACCTCGAAAGTCTTTGAGCGCAACTTTCTTGCCTTCCTGATCCAACAGGCTGAAGACAGGTGCAAGGTTTCCAATTTTTGGGAAAGCCATAAAACATGATCCTCGTGGAATGGTGGTT
>CBFHHJ010000048.1:0-10056 GCA_965655505.1 Luminiphilus sp. | reverse complement strand
GTGCGGACGATAGCGCTGATAATCCTGACGACAGTGAGCAAGCGCCCCCGCCCGAAAACCCTGACACTAGCAACGCCGAGCAATCAGACGAAGACGATACCCCCAAGCAACCCCTGTCCAAGGGCGAACTGAGCGAGCAGGTCCTCGAAAGTGCACAAGCCGCGTTACCAGCGGGACTGCTGGAACAATTAAGTGCCCAACTGCACGCCCAAAAAAACCGCTCAAACCGACAACACGTGGGCAAGTCGGGAGTGCTTCAACGCACCGGCAAACGGGGGCGCCCGATGGGCACGATCCCCGGAGATCCTCGGCGAGGACAGCGACTCAGCGTCATCGCAACACTGCGGGCAGCGGTGCCATGGCAAGGCGTACGTCGCCGCGAACAAACCAGCGCGCCCAAAAACCTTGATATCCGCAAAGAAGATTTTAGAGTAACGCGCTATCGACAACGCACCGAAAGCACAACATTATTCGTCGTCGATGCCTCGGGTTCAGCTGCGATGCATCGACTCGGCGAAGCGAAAGGCGCCGTTGAGCTGCTGCTCGCCGAGTGCTACGTGCGACGGGATGAAGTTGCGCTGATAGCGTTCCGCGGTGAGCAAGCCGAAGTGCTGTTACCGCCCACTCGATCTCTGGTTCGCGCAAAGCGCTGCCTCGCAGGACTGCCCGGCGGCGGCGGAACACCCCTCGGGCATGCGATCGAGCTGACCGACCAACTTGCACAGCAAATTCAGCGCAAAGGGGCGACGCCGGGCCTGGTATTCCTGACTGACGGCGTCGCCAATATAAGCCGTGACGGCACCCGCGGACGGGGACCCGCAAGCGAGGACGCACTTAACGCAGCAAATGCCTTGGCGCAGCGGAACTTCCGCGCGATTGTTATCGATACATCACCCCGAGCCCAAACCCGGGCATCAGATCTCGCGCGCGCTATGGGCGCAGGATATGTCCCCATGCCAAACGCCGACGCAACTCGTCTGCGGGATGCGGTTCAACGCTCCGGTATTCAAGGTTGACGATGAAGCTACCCGACCGCTGGCCTAATGCACGTCACAGCCGCTTTATCGAGTCGGGCGACATGTGCTGGCATGTACAAAATTTTGGCCACGGACCCACCGTTCTGCTATTGCACGGCACCGGCTCTTCTACCCACTCTTGGGCGCCCCTAGCAAAACTGCTTGAGAATCATGCAGAGCTGATTATTCCAGACCTTCCCGGACAGGGCTTCAGCAGTCCATTGGCGCCCGAGAGAACCACGCTCCCCGGTATCTGCGCAGAGCTTGCCGTATTGCTAGAGCAGCTTGGCAAGTCACCTCAGATCATTGTGGGACATTCGGCAGGCGCCGCGATAGCAGCCACCATGGCGCTCGATGGCTGGGCTCAGCCCGAACGACTGATTGCCGTCAATGGTGCATTCCTGCCCTTTGGATCCGTGGCCGCTCCGGTATTCTCCCGGCTCGCGAAGGCCCTCGCCAACACAGCGCTGGTGCCAGCAGTAACCTCTTGGCACGGCTATTTCGAGCGTCCGATACGCAACCTCCTCAAAGAGACCGGCTCTCGTGCAAGTCCTGAAATGATCAACTGCTACCAGTCCCTGCTGAAACGACGCAGCCACGTTGAAGGCACCCTGCGAATGATGGCTGGCTGGGACCTAAAGGCTCTGAAGCGCGGGCTGCCGGGACTCAAGATCCCCCTCGATATGATCGTGTGCGAAAACGATAAGACCTTATCCCCGTGGCAACTGGAGCGACTCACTGAACTCGTTGCCGCCGCCGAACTGCACCGTTTGTCAGGCCTTGGCCATCTCGGCCACGAGGAAGCACCGAAGGACTTCGTACCGATTATTTTGCGTGGTTTGGCTCATCTTGACGATCACCCCTCACAGCGCTGTGCACCGGCCTAAATTACTGCTAATCTGTCACTAATTATTGACACACTGGGTGTCTAAAAATATGAACATGGCAGACGCAGCACTTCTCGGAGCCGGCACCGATATAGACACATCCCCAGATCGCCGACCTCATGCAGTGGTTATCGGCAGTGGTTTTGGTGGCCTGGCGGCAGCGGTTCGACTCGGTGCACGGGGCTATCGCGTGACCGTTCTCGAAAAACTGGATGCACCTGGCGGCCGAGCATACGTGTATCGACAGGACGGTCACATTTTTGATGCGGGGCCAACGATCATTACGGCGCCCTTTTTACTTGAGGAACTGTGGGAACTGTGCGGCAAGACATTGTCGGACGACGTTGACCTCAAACCCATGGATCCGTTTTTTCAGATTCGCTTTCACGACGGAAAAACCTTTAATTACAGCGGTGATCGCGCTCAAACACTTGAGCAGATCAGAGCTTTCGAACCCGAAGACGAAGCCGGCTACCTTGCCTATTTGAAAGCCAGCGAAGAACGCTACAGAGTGGGCTTTGAGCGACTAGGTTTTAAGTCCTTTGACTCACTGTGGCAGTTAATCAAATTTCTTCCCGCGTTAATCCGACTGCGCAGTGACCGCAGTGTGTATGCCTTGGTATCGCGCTACATCAAAAACAACTACCTCCGTCAGGTCATGAGCTTCCACCCCCTACTCATTGGCGGCAACCCATTTTCGGTTACCGGCATCTATTCGCTGATTTCATACCTTGAACAGCGTTTTGGGGTTTGGTCGGCAATGGGCGGTACCGGTACATTGGTTAAAGGGATGGTTGGGCTCATTGAGCACCAGAAAAACACGATTCGTCTTAATGCTCAGGTTGACGAAATCATCGTTACCAACGGCACCGCCCGTGGGGTTCACCTCACCACGGGGGAAACATTAGACGCCGATGTTGTCGTGTCAAACGCTGACTCTGCTTGGACCTACCGACACCTCATACCCGAGCACGCACGAAAGCGCTGGACCAACAAAAAAATCGAGCGCGCAGCGTATTCCAACGGTTTATTTGTCTGGTACTTCGGCACCAACAAACGCTACGAATCGGTACCCCACCACTCGGTCCTATTGGGGCCACGGTACCAAGGGCTTCTGAAAGACATCTTCAAGCATAAAACCCTGTCCGAGGATTTCAGTCTTTACTTGCACCGCCCAACCGCGACAGACCCATCGATGGCCCCAGAGGGCTGCGATACGTTCTACGCACTGGTGCCCGTTCCGCATCTGGACGCTGATATCGACTGGCAGCAACACGGCGAAACCTTTCGTCAGGCAATTGAAGCCAAGCTCAACGAGACAGTGTTACCTAGCCTCGGCGATGCGGTGACAACCTCGCGACTACTAACGCCGCTGGATTTTGAGTCCCGCCTGCTGTCATTTAAAGGGGCCGGATTTAGTTTAGAACCGCGCATCACCCAGAGCGCCTGGTTTAGACCCCACAACAAGAGCGAAGATATTAAGAATTTATTCCTGGTCGGTGCAGGCACCCATCCGGGCGCCGGCATTCCTGGTGTAATTTCCTCAGCCAAGGTGCTCGATGAAATCGTTCCGGCTGCTTCCGCATTTGCGAACCCTCATGCCTACGCCTGAAATACCAACCCCTTATACAGATCTCGCAGAGTGTCGGGCGCTGCTCTGTACCGGCTCACGCTCGTTTTGGTTTGCGTCACGCATTCTGCCCAGCAACCTTCGAAATGCAGCCTGTGGACTGTATGCCTTTTGTCGTGAAGCCGATGACGCAATCGACGACGGTGAAGACCCCAAACTGGAACTGCAAAAACTCCACCATCGCCTCGATCAGATCTATGCTGGCGCATCGGGCATGTCATCCACCGACCGGGTGCTCGCCCGCATCGTTCGTGAAACTCACTTACCGCGGGCATTGCTTGACGGCCTGCTAGAAGGCTTCAAATGGGATTCACAAGGGATGCGCTATGAGACCTATAGCGATCTCTATGCCTATTGCGCACGGGTTGCGGGCTCGGTTGGCGTCATGATGTGCGTGTTAATGGGCGTCCGCGATCGAGACGCGCTCGCGCGCGCTGCTGACCTCGGCGTCGCCATGCAACTGAGCAACATCGCACGGGATGTAGGCGAGGATGCGCGTGCTGGCAGGCTTTACTTGCCAATCGAAGCGCTGAAGCATCACAGTGTCGATCCCGAGGAGTTCCTTCAATCACCCACGTTCTCCGCACCCATCGCTCAAGTAATCGCCGAGATCCTTGATCGAGCTGAGGAGCTCTACACCCGCTCTGAACATGGTATTTCTAGCCTCCCGATGACCTGTCGACCCGGCATTTACGCTGCCAGACGGCTGTACGCGGGAATTGGGCATCAGGTGCGCGACAACGCCTACGACTCACTGTCTCAACGGGCACATTTAAATGGCCGGCAAAAACTGGCGTTACTCACACGCACCCCAAAATGCTTTGCACTGCCCGATCAAAACCTACGCAGTGTTCCGCTGAGCGAATGTGCGTTTTTGATCGACGCGGTGACTGGATCACCACCCCCGAAAGATGAGCCTTCTGCGATCCGGCCTGGGGTTAGGGGCCTGCCACAGCGACTTATGTGGATGCTTGATGCGGTTGCGACCCTTGAGCAGCGTTCGAGTCCCCGAGAGCCTGACGCCGATTGTTAATGCGGCCGCAGGGGCAGTGAAAGATCGCTATTAACCGCTCTACCTAACCGCACTATTCGACCGCGCTAGTCACCAGTGCTATCCGTCAGCACTTTCTATGAGCACTTCCCATCAGCACTGTCCGCCAAGAAAATCTACCAGCCCGCGCGCCGCGGCATTCTGAATGGCAGTAAGGTTTGCACCCACCTGCTTTTAAATCGATCGAGATCCAAGCTCTCGTGCATTGCACGCGCAGAGTTACCTGCAATATCGACATCAATCTCGGTTCGAGCGTAGAACGGCGTATCCTCGAAGGTCTTGACCACCTTCGCCCCTCGGGCACCAACGGGCATCGGTCGTCCCACTCGCCAAATTGGGGTGGTCGGCAAATGACGGCCTCGCTCAGTCAAAGCAACCTCACTTGAAGAGCCTCGCTGGTCATAGGCCAGCGTTAACTGCTGTGGCTCACCAATCCTCGGCTGAGTTTCATAGAGAATGTGTCCACCTTGCCCTGACCCCTCTGTGCGCAGCCACTGCCAACCACGAAAGGTTTCCTCCACGGGCACGACGCCAGCGTTGCTATCAAAGTAGCCCTGCCCCTGCCACTGGAGATCTGGATTATCGAAGGCAACCGAGACTCTTGAGCTGGGCGCCGCCGGCCACCAGCGATGCTGCGCGAATTGATCGAGCGCGAAACAGCGCTCCGAGAGCTGGGGCAACGCTACTCGTATCGTACCCGACACCCGCTGTGGGATTGGCGCACATCGCTCACGAATGGCGAACTGCAGCTCACCGTCACGAAACTCAACCTGACTGGGACCCACCGCAAAATGGTTTGCACTACGTGAGACAACTGCTTGATCCCGCTCAGTCAGGGTCCAATAGTTGCGTTTGGGTCCGTAAAGGATGACGTTAATACTGCAAAAATTTTCGGGCTGTCCCCGCCCTTGGCGTCGCGCTCGAAAATAATAGGGTGAAAACACACTGCCCACGAACACGATTACCGTCAGCCCAGCAGTTCCGTCGTCACTAAACGCATCGAGATACCACCAGCGATACCCATTGTGCGGCACTTGCTGATCAAACCCCGGCGTACTCGCTGCCAATGCTGGCTGCTCGGCAATGCGATGCTCCATGAACGTCCCTTTTTCAAACCCACTGTGATTGACGTGGATGAGTAGCCAAAATGAAGTGTAAATTTAATTGAACACTTTGCACGTCTAGCGTAGTTTACACAACACGTGTCAAGCACTACGGAAGATTAGGCCATGACCAACATGTTAGATTGTGAACACGCATTGGCAATCGCGCTCAAAGAAGCCACCGGCGAAGAGTGCCCACCACTTCTGGCGAACGCCATTAACTATGCAGTTTTCCCGGGCGGGGCCCGCGTGCGCCCACAACTCTGCCAAGCGGTAGCGCTTGCCAATGGCAATTCAGACCCTTTCTTAACGGCCGGAGCAGCATCTGCTGTCGAACTGCTTCACTGCGCCTCATTGGTTCACGACGATTTACCCTGCTTTGACGACGCAACCGAGCGCCGCGGAAAGCCATCCGTCCATTCAAAATTCGGTGAGCGAATTGCGGTATTAACCGGCGATGCGCTAATCGTCGCAGCATTTCAGGCAATCGCGCAAAATGCTATACGCGCGCGATACCCAGAGCGGGTACCTGGCGTCACGCTCTTGGTTGCACGCGGTGTCGGCGCACCAATGGGGATTTGTGCCGGTCAAGCTTGGGAGTGCGAATCCCGGGTCGATCTATCCCACTATCATCAGGCGAAAACTGGGGCGCTATTTGTAGCCGCCACCTGCGCCGGCGCAGCCGCAGCGGGTGCCGATCCCAGTCCCTGGGTCGAATTAGGTAATTCGATTGGGGAGGCTTATCAGGTCGCAGACGACATTCAGGATGCGATCGCCGACCCGGACGAACTCGGCAAACCCACTGGCATTGACGTGGCCCTCGACCGGCCTAGCGCCGTGCGTGAACTCGGTCTTGACGGCGCCGTCACGCGCCTCAGAACCTGCCTAGAAAAGGGGCTCGATTCAATTCCTGATTGCGAGCAGCGTGACATGCTGATCAAAGTCGTTTCGAAGCAGTCCCGACGATTCTTCCCCGAGGGTGTCGCGCAGTTTGCTGCCTGAACAGCATATGTTCGAACAGGGAGCAGAGGACATTCCGTTGGCGCAGCCAGAGCCTCAAGCGACGCCAACCCTATCCCACGTTCGAGAGCGCTGGCACCGGATACGCAATAAACTCTTGGCAAGTCCACGATTCCAGTCGGCGGTTGCTCGAACGCCGCTGCTTCGACGGATTGGACAGCAAAAAGCCACTGAACTTCACCACATTACCGCCGGATTCGTGTACTCCCAGATTCTGTTTGCGCTCGTCGAATCGGGGCTGATCGACAAACTTTCCCAGGGCCCGACGGAAGTGGAGTCGCTAACACGGCTGACCGGCCTCGACCCCGAAGGGCTTCTGCAGCTGCTCAAGGGTGGGGAATCACTCAATCTGTTGACAATGTATCCTGGAAACCGCGTCGGACTCGGTGAGCTTGGCGCCGCCATGGTTGGCAATCCGGGTATCGCAGCGATGGTGAAGCACCACCAGCTGTTGTATCGAGATCTTGCTGATCCGTTGACGCTGCTGAAACAGCGCCAGCCCACCACCCTGTCCCAGTACTGGCCCTATGCCCTAGGCGAGCCCACGGCGCCGGGGGGCTCTGAATACAGCGAATTGATGGCGGCTTCCCAACAGCTAATTGCCGGACATGTCCTCGACGCCTACAACATCGGTCAACACAGTCATCTTATTGATATCGCCGGCGGTACCGGAAACTTCGCCAAACAGGCGATCGGGCGGCACCCAGACCTGACAGCAACCGTGCTCGACCTACCGTCAGTGGTCGACAGCGCGTCGAACGACGATCCGCGGCTCAGTTTTCGCCCAACAAATATGTTTACCGGTCTTCTACCCGAGAATTGTGAGCTGCTGTCCCTGATTCGGGTACTTCATGACCACGATGACCAGCCCGTCCGGCAACTACTTGCGCGCGCGTTTAATGCGCTACGACCTGGCGGGCGGCTTCTGATCGCCGAACCTATGGCGGGCACTGCCGGCAGCGAGGCGATCGGGGACGGTTACTTCGGCATGTACCTATGGGCGATGGGCAGCGGTCGCCCAAGGACAGCACCCGAGCTCAAATCAATGCTGCGAGCCGCTGGCTTCACCCGAGTCTGGGAAGCGCGCTCCAACATGCCCTGCTTGGTGCGCGTGCTGGTTGCCGAACGACCCAGTGGGTGATCTCCAAGCAAGACATCCGAACACGTATATTTTAGTTGACACTTTCTTATGTCTGTTTAAACTGACACAAATAAATCCGGCGCCAAAAGGGACCTTACCCCCTGTTTTACCCAAGGCAAATAACCGGAATAGGCGACAACAGCAATGAGCGAAAAATCGACAGCAGTTGTATTTGAGTCACCCGGACACGTCGCTGTACGCGAGGTAGAGCTGCCTGACTGCGACCCTGCCGACTGCATTGTTGAAGTGGAGTGGTCTGGTGTCAGTACCGGTACCGAGCGCCTCCTCTGGGATGGCCGAATGCCCCCGTTCCCCGGACTTAGTTACCCCCTCGTACCCGGATATGAAAGCGTTGGCCGCGTCGTCAGCTGCGGACCAAACAGCACCATTTCACCGGGAACCCGCGTGTTTGTGCCTGGCTCAAGGGGATTTACCGACGTTGAGGGCGTGTTTGGCGGCGCAGCCAAACGATTGGTGGTCAACAGCGAACGCTTAGTTCCGCTCGCGGATGAACAACGGGAAGAGGCCGTGCTGCTGGCACTGGTCGCAACCGCTATTCACGCACTCCGCAGGCTCGATAAGATCGGCAAGCCCGACCTTATCGTCGGCCATGGCGTGCTGGGCCGCCTCATTGCTCGCTTGACCGAATTGGATGGCAGCGGCGATCTCCAGGTTTGGGAAACCGAAGCCTGCAGACGTACGGGCAACTTTCCATACCTTGTCTCTGACCCCAGCCAGGCCCCAGAGGGCAATTTCAACGTGATTTGCGACGTCAGTGGCGATTCAAATTTGCTCGACCAGCTTATTACGCGACTAAAGCCTCAAGGCACGATTTTACTTGCCGGCTTTTATCACGCGCCGCTTAGCTTCCAATTCCCCCCGGCATTTATGCGCGAAGCGTCGATCGTCATCGCCGCTGAGTGGCAACCGGAAGATCTTCAAGAGGCGGGTCGCCTGCTGCGTGAAGGCCTGCTTAACATCGACGACCTTATTACCCATCGCTTCGCCGCAAATGATGCGGAGCCCGCTTACCAAACAGCTTTTTCGGATCCCGAGTGCCTGAAGCTGATTCTCGACTGGAGATCTCTATGAGCCTCGACGACGGCGCACAAACCTACGATCCTGGATTAGAAGAGTCATCTGACCGTGCTGATGTGCTTGCCAGCTCAGAGTCATCGGGCTCTAAGACCCAGATCATCGCAATTTACGGCAAGGGCGGCATTGGTAAGAGTTTCACCCTTGCCAATTTGTCTTACATGATGGCCCAAACCGGCAAGAAAGTACTGCTTATTGGCTGCGACCCCAAGAGTGACACCACGTCACTACTGTTCGGCGGCAAAGCCTGCCCCACCATCATTGAAACCGCATCGGCAAAAAAAGCCGCCGGTGACGAAGTCCGCGTACAAGATGTTTGTTTCAAGCGCGATGGGGTTTATGCCATGGAGCTGGGCGGCCCAGAAGTGGGTCGAGGATGCGGCGGCCGAGGCATCATTCACGGCTTCGAGACACTCGAAAAACTGGGTTTCCACGACTGGGATTTTGACTATGTGTTGCTCGACTTCCTAGGCGACGTGGTCTGTGGTGGTTTCGGCTTACCTATCGCGCGTGATATGTGTCAAAAGGTGATTGTGGTTGCTTCCAACGACTTGCAATCACTCTATGTGGCCAACAACGTCTGCTCGGCGGTTGAGTATTTCCGCAAGCTGGGCGGCAACGTCGGCGTTGCGGGCATGGTCACCAATAAAGACGATGGTACCGGGGAAGCTCAGGCTTTCTGCAAAGCAGCTGGCATCCCAGAGCTTGCTTCGATTCCTGCCAACGAGGACATCCGTCGCAAAAGTGCTAATTACGAAATCATAGGCCGTCCAGAGAGCGAATGGGGCTCACTGTTTGGTGGCCTTGCGGATGCCGTCGCCGAGGCGCCACCAACTCAACCCACGCCGCTTACTCAGGATGAATTATTGGGCCTGTTTGACGGGGACGTTGTCGGTCGAAGCGTCGTACTAGAGCCCGCGACAATTGAAGATCTCTGTGACGTTAAGACGCTCAACAAGCCCTCGCTGGAGGTCATCTATGACAGTGTCTGAGGGCGTCATAGCCACCGACCAGACCGCTGCTGCAGTAGACGGCAGCAATGTCAGCGGCTGCCATAGCGGCGCTGACCGCATGAGCGCGGCCGCCACTGCATCGGGCAAAGGCGACACTCTC
>CBFHHJ010000047.1:0-10365 GCA_965655505.1 Luminiphilus sp. | reverse complement strand
CATGGTTTGCTTGCCGCTGAGGTGTGAAACAAGATTGGTTTCCGCAGTTTGCTGCGCCAGCTGTAGCCAACGCGCCCGACTCTCCCTGACACGATGGCGTAGCTTCACCCGCCGCCCCGATTGAATTGACAGTGCTTCAGCGATTAGCTCCGCCGCTTCAATCTCCTGATTAACAACGAGTTCGCCGGGGAGCGTCTGTTTGCCGGATAAGTAAAACTGCGGGATAAATGCCTCGAGCACCGAAGCGGCATCCTCGTCCAGCTTGATGGGCGGGTAATAGGTTCGACTGCCAAGTACCCTCGCCTCGCGGACGAACAGTACTTGCACACAGGCGCTGCCATGATTCACCACCGCAGCCAAGATATCCAAGTCGCCCTGAGTACCTTCAATCCCCTGAATGGACTGCACCTGCTGCAGTTGCGCCAACTGATCGCGACGCTCGGCGGCATCTTCGAAACGGAGCTCGGCTGAAGCGCTTTCCATTTCATCTGCAAGTCGCCCCATGAGTTCCCGGGACTTTCCCTTGAGGAACAGTGTGGTCTTTTCCACCTGCTCCGCATAGTCCTCATCACTGACCAAGCCGACGCAGGGGCCCGTACAGCGACCGATCTGATACTGCAGACAGGGGCGGGACCGGTTGCGGAAATAACTGTCCTCGCATTGGCGGACCTTCAACACCTTTTGCAGGAGGTGTAAGGTTGAGCGCACCGCACCCGCACTGGGATAAGGTCCAAAGTACTCACCCTTACGGCGCTTCGGCCCCCGGTGAATTGTCAGTCGCGGCCACTTATCCTGACTTGATAAATAAATGTAGGGATAAGATTTGTCATCTTTCAAGGAGATGTTGTACGGGGGCCGATGCTCTTTGATCAGGTTGTGCTCAAGCAGCAAAGCATCGACCTCGGTGGTCGTCACCGTTACCTGAATATCAGCGATTCGATTCACTAGCGCCATCGTCTTGGTCGTCAGGCCCGATGCGCGAAAATAACTGCCGACACGATTTTTGAGGTTCTTGGCCTTACCAACGTACAGGAGCTGGCCATCATCGTTATACATCTGATAAACCCCCGGCCGTGACGTCAGGGATTTCAAGAATGCCTTGTGATCGAAGGTAGCCATCAATACTCGCGCTTAACCGAGAATGTCCGGTTCAATCGCCAGTCGGACACCAAACTCGGCTTCCACGCTATTCAAGATTTGCTCCGCGCAATCCAGTACCGCATCGATGGAGTCCGCCGACTCATTGATGAGAATCAGGGCATGTTCGCTTGAAATAGCAATGCCATTGACGACTTTCCCCCGCCACCCTAATTGGTCAATCATCCACGCCGCCGACAGCTTTACCTGCCCAGATTTCGCCGGATACTGGGGGAGTTTCGGCCAGCGCATGCTAATGACCTCTGCATCATGCCAACTGACCTCGGGGTTTTTGAAAAAGCTGCCGACGTTGGGTGTGCCACTGGGGTCAGGCAGGCGCTGTCGACGTATCTGTATGACGGCCTCAAGAATGTTTTCCGGAGTCTTGTCCTGATTCTGCAAGGCGGCAGCCAATGCGGGATACTCATACGCTAACGGCCCAACGCGATTGAGGACAAAATCAACCGCAGTAATTATAAAGTCGCGTCCCTGTGGTGATTTAAAGAAGCTCTGCCGGTAACTGAACTGGCATTGCTCGCGACTGAATTCGACAAGTTCTGCGCTGCGACGATGGCAAGCGTGAACTGCGTCCACAAAATCAGCCAACTCAACACCATAGGCACCAATATTTTGAACAGGCGCAGCACCTACTGAACCCGGAATGAGTGCCAGATTCTCAAGGCCGTAGAAGCCTTGGCGGCTAGCCCAACGTACAAACGCATGCCAGTTCTCGCCTGCTGCGACGCGTAAACGGATACGCGTACCGTCATCGGACAACAACTGAATTCCCGTGAGCCCCATGCCCAACACGAGGCCTGGAATCTGCTGTCGACAAACAACGTTGCTGCCCTCCCCGATTGGGGTCACCGGTAGATTTTTTTCCAGACTCCACGCCAGCGCCTGCTGCAACTCATGTTCGCTCGCAATGGACGCAAAGAACTCCGCAGTTGACTCCAACCGCAACGTATTACGTGAGCGTAACGATACGTTAGGCTCAGGATGCATCGGTGGCGGATTCCATTAGTTTTCGCACGGCAATAAGGTCATCCTCGGTATCGACACCGGCGGGAACCGGTAGACGCGCATCGCTCACCCGAATGATTTCATTATGAAAGAGCGCACGAAGCTGCTCGAGGGATTCTATCTGTTCTAGTGGTGCAGGTGGCCAGCTTACAAAACGCTTCAGAAAGCCACAGCGATAGGCATAGAGCCCCACGTGTCGTCTCGCCACGCGCATTAACTCGGCATTATCAGCGCTGCGCTCATCTCGACAAAATGGAATTGACGCCCGCGAAAAGTACAGTGCCTCTCCGCTCGCACTATGAACAACTTTCACCACAGACGGGTCTGTTAGCTGCGCTTCGCTCGTCAAGGGTTCTGCGAGGGTCGCGATACTCGCTTCCGGATGTTTTGCCAGTTCACTGGCGACCTGCTCGACGTTCTCAGCCGGCATCAGTGGCTCGTCCCCTTGAAGATTGACCACAATCGTCTCGGCTGACCAGCCTTGTTGTTCGGCAACTTCAGCGAGTCGATCGGTGCCCGAGGGGTGATCGGCCCGTGTCAGCGCCACCTGCGCACCGAACTGCTGCATCACCTCGGCGATGGCCTGATGATCGGTGGCGATCACTACCGACGCTGCACTACTAGCGCAGGCTCGACGCCACACCCAATACACCATTGGGTAGCCGTTAATATCCGCCAGGGCCTTACCGGGAAGACGGGTCGACCCATATCGCGCGGGAATTACAACGTGGAACATGACGCCTCACTTTGCTGACCAAACCGTGCCACGAGTTGATCCACCAACACACCAGGGACCAAGGCTGAAATAGACATCACCCAAATCCGCTCGTCGTCAAAAGCCTGAATCTTCACCGCATCTTTCTCGGTCATCACAATAACATCACCCCAAACACTGTCGAGATCAGCGCGAGTGAGTGCGTAATGATCGGGAAACGTATGTCGCGACGTCTCGAGACCCATGCCTTCTAACATGGCAAAAAACTGTTCGGGCTGACCCAAGCCGGTCACCGCGGCAACCTTACAATTGCGCCAGTTCTCGATAGCCTGATCGGTGCGCATGACGGCTCGGGTCTGCCACTGGCGAAATCCATGCACGGCATATCGAAATCCGGTATCGGCATGATCGCCGTTTCGTTCCAACAACCAATCAACCGTATCTAAGCGCCAAGCGCCCTCCCGAAGTGGCCCCATCGGCAGCAGTCGACCATTCCCGAGGCGCCGATGCGCATCCAATACAAGGATTTCGAAATCCCGGAACATCGCATAATGCTGAAGGCCATCATCGGAAAGCACAACATCTAGCGGTGTCAGTTTAGCAATTGCGCGGACCGCCTCCGCGCGATCGGGAGATACGACAACCGGACAATCGCAGGTCAATGCGATCAATAAGGGTTCGTCACCCACCATCGACGCTGTCGCACGCGCATCGACCACAACAGGGGGGCCATCAATCTGACCACCGTAGCCGCGACTCACTACGCCGACTTTTAGGCCACTTGCTACCAGCGCCTTGACCAGCGCGATGATTACCGGAGTCTTCCCCGTGCCGCCCACGGTGATACCCCCAACAACAACGACCGGCACCGGCAGTGGTTGCGGCGGTGACCGACGCCAGCGTCGGCGCCTTAAAGCCGTGACAGCGCCAAATAACTGGCTCAGTGGCCATAGCAGCCATAACCATGAAGATCCCTGATACCAGGCACTGGTAATGCGGTGCTCCAGCCTCGCAAGGATCCCGCTCACTGCTCCCCCAAACCCTGCCGATACAGCCGCGCGTAGGGTCCGTCTTCGGCGAGCAGCTTATGGTGAACTCCTTCGGCTACTACGCGCCCCTCGTCAAGCACAATGACCCGATCAGCACTCTCGACAGTAGACAGCCGGTGGGCGATTACCAGGGTTGTTCGGTTTGCTGTTAGCTCTTCAAGCGCCGATTGAATCAGCGCTTCAGATTCATTATCGAGCGCAGATGTCGCTTCATCTAAAATCAGTATCGGCGCGTTTTTTAGCAACGCTCGGGCGATCGCCAAGCGCTGTCGCTGCCCCCCAGAAAGACCGGCTCCATCGTCACCTAAAAAGGTATCCAAGCCTTGGGGTAACGCCTCGATAAACTCCCAAGCGTGAGCATGACGACAGGCTTCAATGATCCGTTCATCGGAGGCATTACTGAGCTGGCCAAAGGCCACGTTGTTGCGAACGCTGTCACTGAACAGTTCGATGTTCTGTGACACAACCGCAACCTGCCGCCGGTAGTCCGCGAGGCGATACTCGCTGACAGGAATGTCATCGAGGCACACTTGCCCCGAGTTTGGCTGATAAAAGCGCAGTAATAGCTGGACCAATGTTGATTTACCGCTACCTGAGCGCCCGACCACCGCCACGGTCTCACCCGGATGGATCACGAGGGACACATTATCGAGGGCAGGGGTATGGGCACCCGGATAACTAAAGGACACCGCTTCGAGACTGAGCCCCCCCTGTACGCGTTGGACAGGGTGAGTACCTCGGTCAGGTTCTGGGGCAACATCGAGTTGTTCGAAGACATCTTCAGCGGCGGCCAGTCCCCGCTGTATAACGCTTTGAACGCCGCTCAGTGTTCTGATGGGTTTTCCCATCTGCGCCGCCGCCGTGATGAAGGCAACCAATGAGCCTGCGCTAAACCCCGCGAGAATATTGGGATCCAATGCAAACCAAAACAGAGCACCCAGCGCCAACGCCAGCAAGGTCTGAATCACGGGGGTTGAGACCGCCTGTACAAATGCCAGCTTCAAACTTTGGTTACGATTAAACAGACTTGCAGCGCGAAAGCGTGTGCTCTGCTGAGCTTCGGCCGCAAAAATACGCACGGCTTCAAAGGCCCCAAGGGTCTCATTACTGACCTGGGTAACCGACCCCATGGAATCCTGAATACGGCGACTGTAGCGCCGAAAGTGCTTACCCACGACGGCCACGACGATGCCAATCAGCGGCGCGACAGCAAAGAATACGAGACTGAGCCGCCAATTTAGATAGAGCATGTAGCTGACCAGCGCCAGTACAGTAAGGCCCTCTCGCAGAATGACTTTGAGGGCATCGCTCGAGGCGCCCGACACCTGCTCGACATTAAATGTCAGCTTGCTGATCAGGCCTCCCGTCGAGTGTTCTTCATAATACTGTCGGGGGACCCGCAGCATCACGTCAAAGAGTTGGGTCCGTAAGGTATGCACAACCGACCGGGCCACCACATTCATAAAGTAGTTGCCGATGAAGTAACCCAAGGCCCGACCCAGAGACAGCACCACAGCAGCAACAGGCACCGCAACGCGGGCGTAATCCAATGCAGTGTACTCTCCGGGGGGCCAAACCCAGTGCGCAATGCCCGCCACAATGCCCAAGCGCATCTCGGTGCCCTCCCCGAGCGAGTCGAGTAAGAACTGGGTCAAGTCCGCCAGCAGCACGTTGCCCGCTGAATAAATCAGAAAGCCGAAAATACTCAGGAGGAATATCCCGGTATAGGGCACAACGTAACCAAGTAGTCGCCGATACAGGCTCAAGTCTCGCTGCTGAGCTGTCACAACCAGGGTCCTATTGTTGGGGTACGCAACATGCAGTCGCCCTTTTTTCCGTTGCGCTTGCCGTCACGATAGCCATCAGCGCTCCGCTCCTGTCATTCCCGCAGGGGTTTGCGCTGCGATCGTAAGCTGCTGGAATCCAAGATTGTTAGCTGCATCGAGTGCCGTGACCACATTGCGGTGGGCGGCGTCCCCATCGGCTGCAATCGTCATTGGAATATCGCGCCGGTCCCCTGCGGCATTTCTAAGCGCCCGGCGTAATCCCGGAGGATCACTGGGGACGGGGTCGCCATTCAATGCAAAGTTACCGAGAGCATCGATGGATAACTCAAGCCGCGTAACACTTTGCGGCGCGGGCTCGCCCTCCGCCTCAGGCAGATTGATGGCCAATTGGGTGTGCGCGGTAAAGCTGGTTGAGACCATAAAGAAAATCAGCAGCAGAAACACCACGTCGATCAGCGGTGTGAGATTAACTGCCAATTCATCTCTTCGTTGGCGCCGGAACTTCACACGTCGTATTCCGTTTTATTGTTCCCGGTGTGCAGCGCATCAACTAACTTGATGGTCTCCTGCTCCAGCCCGACAACAATGGTGTCAATTTTTCCGGTGTAATAGCGGTGCATCACAAGGGCGGGAATAGCCACCGCCAAACCTGTGGCCGTCGTGATGAGCGCTTCAGAAATACCACCCGCCAGCGCGTTCGCATTACCCGTCCCCTGCTCGGTAATCTCGGTGAACACCCGAATCATGCCGACAACGGTGCCCAGCAGGCCTAAAAGTGGTGATACCGCCGCAACGGTTCCCAAGGTGTTCAGATACCGCTCTAGCTCGTGTACCACGTGGCTGGCGGCTTCCTGAATACTCTCTTTCATCACGTCGCGGCCCTGACTACGGTTAGCCAGCCCCGCAGCCAAAATTGCCCCTAAAGGAGACCCCTGGCGCAGCTGTTTCAAGCGCTGAGCATCCAGCTCTCCCGCCTTCAGCTGACGCCAAACGGTTGCCAACAGGTGCGGTGGCGCAATGCGCACCGGATTCAGAGCAATCCAGCGCTCGATGGAAATCGCTAGTGCAATCACCGAGCATAAAACTATAAGCGGCATAACCCAGCCGCCAGCTGCAAGTAAATCAAACACGTTGGCTACCTCTCGTTTCACTCAGAGTATACCTATGGGATGGGGATCACCCCAGTCAAGGGAGGCTCAGCCAGTAGGGAATTTGCCCCTTGCGTTGCCCGTCTACTCTAACCCGCCCTTCAGTACTCACCTCAACGGTGATAGTACCCATCCGCGCAGTATTCCAGGTGCTGATCTCGCGATTCCGTAATCGATCTATCACCGTTGGCCGAGGATGGGAGAATCGGTTTGCCCGCCCCGCACTGATCAACGCGTAATCGGGCTTTGTCCATTTCAGAAAGCTCCAGCCGCTCGACGTATCACTGCCGTGGTGTCCAACAACAAGAACATCAACCTCAAGGGTGTCACGCCAGTAGCGCACCAGTTCACGCTCCTTAATCATCGATATGTCACCGGTTAGCAATACGCGGAAATCCCCGTACTGCAACAATAGGACACAACTCGAGTCGTTACTGTTTTCCAATGCCTGCCCGGTCCCATTGAGCAGCGTAATGCGCGTTTCACCCGGCCAATCGACCCGCTCACCCGCGCGACAGGGTTCTCCGCCAAAGCCCAACCAACGGCCGGGAGAAAGCGCTTCATTCAGCGTAACCATCCCACCGCTGTGATCATCATCTGAGTGACTGACGACCATAACGTCGAGTTGACGAATAGACGCGGCGGCGAAGTACGGCATGATTATCTTCTCAGCCTGAGTAAATGCGCCAAGACCTGAGGCGCCAGTGTCATAAAGTAGCGTTCGATTACCCTCTCGCCACACCACCGCAAGCCCTTGTCCCACATCCAGCAACACAAGTTGAGCGCCCTCGACTCGACCGACGGAGGTTTGCACCAGTGCAAACACCAAAGCGCACAAAGACCCACCGACTAGCCCCGCAATAAAACGCCGTTTGAAAACAAGAAAGACTGCCGATAACAAAATCACTAGAGCGCCTGCTAGTACAAGTCCTAACTCAAATTCCAGGTATCCCCAGTTTCGGAGGGCATCGTCCAGTGTTATCAACACAAAACGCAGATGATCAAGGGCGGCCGCCGCAACCTCCCAAAATACATTGTCACTTGGCCAATTGCTGGACCCACCGGGATCAATACCGATGATTTGAACACGGCTCCAAATGACAGCCCAAACGACGCCCAACATCGCAAGGGGCACCACCAACAATGAAATCACAGGCACAATAACGACATTAACCAAGATGGCTGAAATGCTGACTCCGCTGAACCAAAACAGGGTCAGCGGCATCATCAGAAGCGCCAACTGTGCCTGTAAAAGAAGCAACTTCCACCAGTAGTCGAACCGCCAACAAGGCGACTGACTGCCCTGCCCGCTAGCCAAGCTTATTAATATCCCTGTAGCGACAACGCTCAGCCATAAGCTTTCCGAGACAACGGCGAACGGATTAGTCACCAAGATCAAGGCGAGCGCACAGCGTAATGCTGTCCACGGGCCTACCTGCCAGCCAAATAAACGCGGCACAACCATCACAGTGATCATAATCATTGCTCGCTGGGTTGGAACCGAGAACCCCGCAAGCAGTGCGTACAACAATGATGCCCCAACAGCCAAAACGCGAATGAATACCCACTTTGGAAGCCGTTCGCTGGGTAGGCAATTAATGATTCCCGCAGCCAAACCCTGAGTCATCAGATACACCAATCCGATGTGTAAACCACTGATCACCAATACATGGATTAGCCCTAGCCGCTGGAAGCGCTGCCAGTCCTCCACCGCGACGTCGCTTCCGTCGCCAATCACTAATGCCTTAAGCAGCCCCCTCGCCTCAGACGAGACACCACTATGATCAATGGTATCGGCCAAGAAAGTTCGCAGGATCGAGATCTTATTCGGGGCATGGAGCACGACAGGATCGACGCGACGTACCGTACCCATCGCGTCAATACGCGCCGCACTGTAGCGAGCCTGATCGGGCATGGCGCCGGGGCTCAACTGGGAAGGGGGCGGCCTGAGCGCCACCTCAAGGCGACGACGTTGTCCTAGCGCTAGGGTCTCGGTGAGAGTCCAGTCACTCAGCCGGACGCGCTTAACGGAATCACAATGCTGAGGGAAGGTGCTCTCGGAAACGAATTCGAACCGCACTCGCCGCTGACCCGTTCGAACTTCTTCCTCAACGGGAATGGTGGCAACGCGCCCCTCGATCACGACCGGCACCCGCCAGCAGGCCTCCGGCAGCTGACGCGAGGCCCACTCCACTCCGTGAAAGCCGCTGATGATCAGGCCCGCGATCAGCGGCAATTGGATTTTTGGGTGCTTTTGAACTAACGCAGTGCTGGCAACCAAGCTGGCGAGGACTAGTCCAGCTTGAGACCATGGCAATAAGAGCGGTAGCAGCAGTCCCAGAAAAAATAACCACCACGACGGATATAAGCTGCCCCACAAGCCTGCAAAAATAGGGAATCGACCGGTTGCAGACGCTGGCTGTCGGGCGCTTTCCTCGGCATAATTACAGGGCTGCTCAGCCATGGCTAGCAGTGAAACAGCGAACGTTTTGGTTCGCCACGTCCGCGGCTGCTTGCAACCATAAAAGGCGCGAAGCGATCAGCCACGCCAACTTACTCTGTCGGTGTTTAATGCCCAAAAAATTCTTTCGGCGTCTTGCCCCAGCACCCCATAAACTGCGGGAAATGCGCTCTTTGCGGCCGCTGGGTGAGTGGATTTACGAGCCGAATCTATGGCACATCAACCGCCACTCGACAGCGATGGCGTTCGCGATTGGTATGTTCTGCGCGATGATGCCGGTCCCGGGACAGATCTTTTTTGCCGCCTTTGCAGCAGTAAGATTGCGTGCCAACCTGCCCTTGAGCGTCACCTTAATATTCGTCACCAACCCACTCACGATGCCCGTAATTTACTACGCGGCCTATAAGCTTGGTGCTTTGATGCTCGGCACCGAGTTACAGCAGGTCGTTTTTGAAATCAGCTGGCAATGGGTAACCGAGCGTCTGGTAACCATTTGGCAACCGTT
This sequence comes from Luminiphilus sp., assembly GCA_965655505.1. Taxonomy (GTDB): domain Bacteria; phylum Pseudomonadota; class Gammaproteobacteria; order Pseudomonadales; family Halieaceae; genus Luminiphilus. The sequence goes on along the minus strand of CBFHHJ010000047.1, from coordinate 540 downwards.
TTTGCTCGGCTGTTTCGTTATCGGAACATCGGCGGCGGGGCTATCGTGGGCTGTTATCAACACCCTATGGCGCTGGCGCGTCGGCATAGAATGGCAGCGGCGGCGCCGTCAGCGCGCACGAAAGGCCGGCACGACAACACCAGAGAACCGTGAAGAGCTTTGATGTGCGTTACTTATCCGAGGGCTTATCTGGCTTAACTGGCTTGGCTGGATAACACAGCGGCGATCGGCAGCCTTGCTGCGCGACTCGCGGGAAAAACCGCAGCGAGCAAACACAACACAACCGCGGCAACCCACACCATTACCGCGTCAGCCAGCCGCAGATCAACGGGCAGGAACGCAAGCGGATACACATCAGTGTTGAGTAACTGCAAGCCCAGCAGCCACTCGAGGCCCTCGGCCAGAGACGGTGCCGAAGCCGCTAGAAGCCAGCCCACTCCGATTCCAAAGCTGGCGCCCGCGACACCAATAATACTGCCCTGCAGGAGAAACACTGACACGATGTCAGCTCGGGAGGCACCCATGGCACGCAGCATGGCA
>CBFHHJ010000046.1:9146-10983 GCA_965655505.1 Luminiphilus sp. | reverse complement strand
CATGAATGCCGTGGTGTCGGCGTTAATATAGTGCGCGCCGGTGGCATGAAAATTGTGATTGCAAGAACCCGACACATGGATCATGGCGGGCACATCCAGTTCAACCATTTTTTCGAAGAACGGGTACCAGCTTCGATCGGTCAGCGGTGCCGATGTCCAATGACCACCTGAAGGGTCCGGATTGAGGTTGCAGCCCACGAAGCCAAGCTCAAGAACAGTTCGCTCAAGCTCAGCAACCGAGTGTTCAATCGATACACCCGGTGATTGGGGAAGTTGACAGACACCGATGAAGTACTCGGGATACAGATCAACAACGCGTTTGATCAAGTTGTTACAGGCCATCGTCCACTGCTCGGACACGGCTCGGTCGCCAAGATGATGCGCCATCGCCGACGCCCGTGGCGAGAATATGGTCATGTCGGCGCCACGCTCTCTCAGCAAACGCAGCTGATTGCTCTCGATGCTGTCACGGATCTGATCATCGCTGATAGTCGGCAGATCCGGCAGCGGCTTTCCTGCTTTATGGGCTTCGAGTTGCGCATCACGGAATACCTGATGGGCTTCTGGCGCAGTAGTGTAGTGACCATGACAGTCGATAATCATCAGGCAACCTCTGATTGTTTGTTAACGAACTCACTGCTGATGGCATCCAGAATGCCCTCCAGCGACTCTTCTCCAAGTGCTTGACTGAATTGAGGAGCCCACGCCTGACGCATCACCGTGGCATTGCACATCCAGCCGTTATAGCCTGCCTCCTCTACCGTTCGCGCGGCCTCGAGCATCTCCGCCGCACGGCGTTCACCGTGCTGTAGCGTTCTAGAAATCAAATAACGGGCGTGCTGACGCCACTCTGGGCCCGGAAACAGGTTGTCGAGGGATTCGAGCACCGCCGCCTCGACACCGTAGTGCCGCGCACTGAGCAACGATTCGGTAACCAGGGCTTCCATACCTTTAACAATCACGCTACGGCACATCTTGGTGGCCGACGCCACACCCAAGTCCTCTGACACAACGCGCATGTTGCTAAAGCCAAGCTGTCTGCCCGACTCAGCAAAAGCAGCGGCATTGGGCCCAGACAGCAAAATTGGAGAGGCAACCCGTGCAGGGAGAATCGGTGACATCACCGCAGCCTCTACAAAGCGCGCGCCTGCTCCGGTAACCAATCCAGAGATTTCGAGCTTGGTTCCCGGAGATACCGAGTTGAGGTCAATGAATAACGCATCAAACTCAAGTCCTTCCGTAACCGATCGCGCAGCGCTAACCGCTTGATCGGCGGTTACTGCCGACAAGACGAACTGACAATTCCGCACAGCGCCTACGCCGTCGCGTGCAACCGATACCCGCGTCTCCGACTCCAAAGCCCGCGCAGCCCTTGACGCTGAACTACTGTCATTCTCGAACTGACGATCCCAAATACGGACCTGCACCTCTGAATGCTCAAGCAGGTCGTCAACCAGGATTCGACCGACTTCGCCAAAACCGATAATGCCCACACAATCAATCGCCACGATGATCTCCTGATACTAATGCCGACTCGGGCACAAAAACGTCACCACGCATCAACAAGCGAGCGGTTCGCAGTAACGCGGCACGGTGTACTTCAGGTACGGGGCTATTAGCCGGGAATGACACGTCGAGCTCAACCGAGAAGAAACCCGTCGGATGCTCGATATCAAGGGATGGTTGTGCAGCGACCGCCGAGGTATCTATCACCTCTGCCGCAACGGTACCCGGCATGGCACACACTGTCGCGACACTCACTGACCCCAGCACGCCAATCGCTTCGTGCACCCTGTGGGGAATAAATGTTCGGGGGTTCACGGTGCCACCCGCAGTG
>CBFHHJ010000046.1:0-9136 GCA_965655505.1 Luminiphilus sp. | reverse complement strand
AAATCAAGCACATCTTTGGCACCGTTTTGTTGCCAACATTACCCAAGTTCATGAGCTTACCGGCCTGGAGGCGAATGGCTTCAATGCGCTCCTTGAGAGGCGCATTGCTTTCGAGGGCCTCGGGTGACTCGTTGCCTGTGAGACCAAAGTCGCTCGCCTTCAACACAACAACGGGCATGCCATTATCAATGCACGTGACCTCCGTGCCGTTTACAACGTCAATTAGCTTGCCGGTGGGCAATAAAGCACCACAGCTTGAGCCTGCAATATCCTGAAAATCAATGGGCACCGGTGCTGCCGCCCCCGGCACACCATCGATACGGGTATCCCCCTCATAGCTCACCTGTCCGCCAGGAGTCTGTACTCGCACAATCGCCGTGGCGTCCGTGTTGACCATGCGAATACGCACGTCGGTGGTGTCGCCAGCAACAGCAACTAAACCCGATTCAATGGCAAAGGGACCCACACCGGCAAGAATGTTGCCGCAGTTCTGTGAGTCACTCACTTCGGCGCGGTCCACGCGCACCTGCAGAAACAGATAATCAACATCGATATTAGGGTGATCTGATTGGCTTACGATGGCCACTTTGCTGGTCAGCGGGTGAGCACCGCCCATGCCATCGATCTGACGATCATCGGGCGAACCCATTGCGGCTAACAACAGCTGATCCCGTTCGGCGAGATCGCTGGGCAGATCGGCGGCGTGAAAATACAGGCCCTTTGACGTGCCGCCGCGAAAAACCATGCAGGGAATAGCGCGCTGCACGAGTCAGACTTCCTCGAGCGTCTTCACATAGCGCAGACCCTTTTCAGCAAGGCGGCCCCGCATATTGTAGATATCCAGCCCAAGTTCGCCGTTGGCGAGACGCTCCCGCTTTGATTCCTCATTGGCCAATCGCTGCTTAACCTTGGCATCCACCTCGGCCGCTTCGGCGCGACCCACGACAACCACACCGTCGTCATCGGCAACAATCAAATCCCCCGGATGAATCAGAGCACCTGCACAAACGATGGGAACATTCACGTTGCACACCGTCTCTTTGACGCAGCCCTGACCATGAACCGCTCGCGACCAGACCGGAAACTGTATGTCGGTCAGGGTTGCGATATCTCTGACACCTGCATCAATAACCAAACCCCTAACGCCGCGCGCCTTCAGCGAGGTCGCTAGCAGGTCACCAAAAAATCCGTCGGTGCAGGGACTCGTCGGAGCGACCACCAGAACATCGCCCGGACGACACTGCTCGACAGCGACATGCAGCATCCAGTTGTCGTTAGGCGCTACTTCGCAGGTCACCGCCGTTCCCGCTATGGCTGCGGGTCGATAGATCGGTCGCATATACGCCGCTAGTAGACCCTTACGTCCCTGGGCCTCATGGACGGTGGCCGATTCAGCACCCTGAAACGCGGCAACAACTTCTTCGGACACGCGCTCAATATCGGTTACACATACAGGCATCGTTTATTTCTCGGAAACTATGAGTTGCCATCATGGTACTCGCCTCGCCACAGTCGGGGATGTTCAAATGGCATCAGATGGTATAAGTTTTTGCTATAGATCAATCTAAAACTTGAAAAGCCAATGCCTCCAAGCCTAAATTTACGTCATCTAGAAGCTGCGCTAGAGATCCATCGCCTCGGCTCGATTAGTCGTGCGACAGAGACTGTCCATCTGTCTCAATCGGCGATCACACAGGGCCTGCGCAAACTCGAACGCGACTTGGGCTTCGACGTATTTGAACGCTCTCATGATGGCCTTACCGCCACGGAAGAAGGTGAAATCTTCCTCAATAGGGCGCAGATGGCGCTGTATTGTCTTCAACGGGTAGATAATCTTCTCGCTCGCACTGGTCGCGCCAAAACCCGTGGACCTATTCATCGGTCATTAACCGCGACGCAGTTACGCGCTTTGATGACTGTCGTCGAGCAGGGTAACTATTCGGTCGCAGCACGGCGCTTACGACTCTCACAGCCCACCGTGCATCGCGCCGTGAAAGATGCGGAAACCATCTGCGGCTATAAGTTTTTCACAAAATCCCCATCGGGCGTTGAGGCCGGCTGGCTTGCGAAACAGGTGGCACGACAGGTTGCTCTATTCTTTTCCGAAGTCTCTCAGGGGCTTGAAGAGGTCCAGGAACATCTCGGTCGAATGACCGGACACCTTCGGATCGGTTGCCTACCCCTCGCAAGAACTCAAATCGTGCCGCAAGCAGTGACCGGCTTGCTCAAGCACTTTCCGGAAGCCCGGGTCAGCATCATCGATGGTCCCTACGACGAGCAGCTGCACGCGTTGTTACACGGCAACCTCGATGTCATCGTCGGCGCTCTGCGCTTTCCTCAACCCAGTAACGAGATCGTTCAGACGCCACTTTTTCGGGACTTTCTCAGCATCGTCGTCCGACCCGGGCACCCGCTGGCGAGTGCCCCCAGCATGAGCGCAGAAGAGCTTCGCAGGCTTGACTGGATAGCGCCCCGCCAAGATACGCCTGCGCGGGAGTCGTTCACCCAATTTTTTGAAAATAATGGTGTATCGCCACCCGAACACGTAATTGAGTGCAGCTCCCTCGCCGCCACCCGAAGCATGCTGATAGACAGCGATCGAGCGGCTTTACTTTCAGCGCGACAAGTCGAGGTTGATGTGCGGCTCGGAGCACTTAAAGTCAGTCCGCTAAGGCTTGCGGATGCCAGCCGCGAAATCGGATTCACTCTGCGAAAAGGCTGGCAACCAACCCTGGTTCAACAACACTTCCTCGACCGACTGAGATCGCAAGCATAAGCAATGCAATACAGCGCAATACGTGCCAACACACTGCTTGGCGACAACCCGCCGGCCTTCCTCGGTCCTAAGGCGGGAGCGCCTTTCAATTCAGCATCATTTTTAGATTGGCTCAGCAACCTTTAGGAACATATCTTTAGAGACCTGCACCTGATCGGGTGGTGGAGCGAGCCCCAACTGCCCGCGGCAAATCGCCAGTGATGCATCAACGATGTATTTGCAGCGCGCATAACGCCGGTTTTGATAAGCAGAAAAAGCTTGTTCAACGGTCTCAGCGCGATCGATTTCTTCGGCGATGACGATCGCATCCTCAATGGCCATTCCGGCTCCCTGACCAAGATGCGGGGTCGTGGCATGAACTGCGTCACCGAGCATCGCAACGCGGCCTCGGTGCCAGTCACCATCGACGAACATACCCTCGAGGGGTCGATAGACCACGCCCGCATCATCGGTAACCTGCTCTGCCAGTTCAGCAATACGCGGCGAGGTGCGCGGAATCTTGTCACGCATGGCCGCTGCGATCCCCTCTATCGGATAACGGGTGTTATCGGGCTCGGCAGTGGTCAAATACATATACATCAAGCTATCTGAAAGCGGCACGAGCCCAAGTCCCGTGCGCCCCTCATAGACATGAAGACAGTTAATGTCGTCCGGCCGTTGGAAGTTGTAACGCCAGACTGACTGACCCGTAAACTCGGGCGCCGGCGCCTCTTTGAAGAGCGTTTTGCGCGTACTTGAGTAAACGCCGTCCGCTGCGATGACCAGATCAAACGCTTCCTGCCGACCGTCAGAAAAAGTAACTTGCACGACATCGCCGACGTCGTCGATGGCATCGGCAACAACGCCGAGGCGAATATCAGCGCCCGCCGCAATTGCCCGATCACCCAATACTTTATGTAGTGCAGGGCGGCCAATACCGACATTGGCCGGTTTGCCTTCAACCAGCTTGGGCGAGGGGATCTGAGCAACGCGCTCACCGGTTGGGATGTACACTTCAATGCCATCGTATCCAAAGCCAGCTTCGAGATAATCATCAAGAATCTCCAGCTGCTGCATAGCTCGAATTACATTTGACTGCTGGATGATACCCACGCCGTAGACTGCCCAATTAGGATCTTTTTCGATAATGGTCACGGTATGGTCGTATTTGCCCAACGCAATCGCAGTGGTCAAACCACCGATGCCACCACCGATAATCAAAATTCTTTGCTGTTGCATACTGCCTCCCTGGCACGGCTTATAGATATACCGCTTATCATTCTGTGGTTGATATAAAAATAGCGTTGTCTTCCGCTATGTGAAAGGTAACACCGGTTAACGACTCTCCTAGGCAGGGCCCGCGCACACAGCGTCCGGTTTCAATTTCGAACGCGGCGCCATGAGCAGCGCACACAATAAATTGCCCGTCAGCACCTAAATACGCGTTTTTTCGCCACGGTAGCGAAGTGGCACCGAGGTAATGGGGACATGCGTCTTGATACACGAACACTGCACCCCCTCGGCGCACCACAAAAATGCTGTCGCGGCCCTCGCCTTTTGGATCAAAACCCCGCGCACCCTCCTCCGGAACGTCATCCAGATGGCAAAGCTGCAGCGCGGCGAGCATGGTTACTTCTCGGGGAGCGGTCCACCCATGGGCGCCCACTTCTCGCGATAATCGAGCAGGAAGGCCTGTGACGTATCCGCTCCCGATGGGGCCTCACGGGCAACCCAACTGTCATCGTGCAGATCCATATCCGCATCGAATTCCATATTGCAGCCAAAGGGGCTTTTGAAATACCAAAACCAATTGGACCCAAACAGGTGGCGACCTGGCCCCCAGAAGCTTTGATAGCCCTTGTTCACCATATTTGTGCCCGCCTGCATCACTTCGGTCGGACCACCCATGTGGAATGTGAAGTGCTCGATCCCCTGCATATGGGGCGGCGTCTGAATAAAGAACAGAGTGTGGTGATCCTCCGTACCTGCAGGACGCATAAACGGCCCAACATTTTGGAACCGGTCTGTAGTCACAAAACCCAAACGCTCGGTGTAGAAGGCTTCGGCTTTTGCGAAGTCAGGGACAAAGTACACAATGTGTGACAAGCTTCTTGGCTTGGGCGTTGCGCCATCAACCACACCAATAGCATTAACGGCGCGCTGTGACGGAGCGCCCGGGGCGTTGATCGTCTCGACATCAAGCGACAGTGACTTGCGCACAGTAACCTGGAAGCCCAGTACGAAACCCAAGTCGTCCTGCGCTTCGAGAGAGCCGTCGTCGAGCTTTTTCACTTCACGATCCTTGCTCAACTCGGATTCAATTGCATCGAGTGCCGCTTGGTCTGCCACGCCGTAAATCGTTTTGCGCAGCGCACTGCCCGTGTGCAGTGGGGGCGGAAGCGACGGGTCGTCTTTTGAAACGATCTGGATTCCGGTGCCGTCGAGAGATTCAAAGCGATTCCCGTCTTTTTCCTCGAGCCCGTAATCGGTCACAAACTGCTTACAGTCATCCAGGTTATCAACCCCGAAAATCAGTAGATCTGGTCCAATAATGTTCATTTTCTTATTCTCCAACTCAGAGTGCGGTTCTGCCGCCGAGTGTTTCCGCTACCCAATCGGCAATGTATTGGCCGGCATTGATACTGTTATCGAAACTGGAGTGCTGAACCCCACCTTCGCGCTCAGTAAAAATCTTTAACTCCCGCTTGGGGCTGTTCTCAAGCTGCTCGTAAGTGCGCTCGGCCCACTTCAAGGGAATCTGCGAGTCTTTTGATCCGTGCGTCACAAGAAACGGCACCTTAATTTTTTCGACAACACCATCGAGATGAACGTCTTCAGCAATCATCATAAACTCGTCCATGTCCTTCGCACCCCAGACCCAACAGACGTGAGCCCAGTAATGAGGCACGGGGAAGTCGCCTTCTTTCTCAAGCCGCCGCTTTTGAACATCGCGCCAATCATGGTTTGCTCCCCAGCAAACGCCACAGGCAAACCGTGGCTCAAAGGCCACCGCCCGCGGGCAGAAATAGCCGCCAAGTGAGACACCCTCCATACCAATGCGCTTTGGATCGACGTCGTCCCGCTGTTCAAGCCAATCGACCAGCGGGCTAGCCCAGTGCTCGCTGTCGTAACGCGCATGAAACTGCTGCAGTCGCAGGGCCTCGCCGGTGCCCGGCTGATCGATAATTAAAGAGGAGATTCCGCGACGGGCAAGCCACGCGGGCAGTCCAACTCGGTACTTCAATTCCTTTGTCGAATCCAAGCCATTGACCTGCACCAGGATTGGCGCGGGACCAGAAACACCTTCGGCCTGCACAAACAAACCCGCAATGTGTTTGCCTTCGTAGGGAATTTCAACGCGCTCGCAATTCTCGCCAGACAGCTCGATGCCTTTCTGGAAAAGTGCGAGTTCACGACGATAAAGGTCGAGTCGCCCCGGTGCATCGTGTGCCTGGAGCCGCTCACAGGTAATCAAATACGAGGCTGCCCGGTTGTACTTCTCGCCCGCAGACAGCAGCCGACCATTGGCCTCGTCCTCTTCGGCAAGTGCGCAGAGCTTGTCAGCCATGGTGGACCAGGCCTCGCGAAAAGCTTTAGTACCAGCGGCATCGGGTTGCTTGGCTGCCTCTTGCAGCGGCGCGCACATCTCCTCGATCTCACCAATTCGGGCGCCCATTTCAATCGCCAAATCGACCGACAGGTTCCACACATAGTTAGTTGGAAAGTACTTAAACATTGATTTTCCTCAAATGAACATTCCAGCCCTGCCGATCTCAAATACCGACAAACGGGTTCAGTAACAGCTAAAAATACGTTTGCGCCTCTGACAGCAAAATAATGGCACTTGACCAACGATAATAAAAATTGCTTGTATTGATGAAGAATCATATTTTTTATTTATAGGCACTCCCATGCGATTCAATAACTTAGACCTCAACTTGCTCGTAGCGCTCGATGCACTGCTGGATGAGCAAAGTGTTACCCGCGCAGCTGACCGCGTAAACGTGAGTCAGCCCGCGATGAGCGCCGCGCTTTCAAGACTACGGGAACACTTTGGGGAGCCCATTCTTCAACAGCAGGGCAAAAGTATGATTCCCACCGCTGGCGCCCTGAGAATGAAGGAGCCCATCAAACAACTGCTCCGAGACATTGATGTGCTGGTGACTGAGGGAAGTCACTTCGAACCCGCGACATCCCAACGGCGTTTTCAGATTGCAACATCAGACTTCCTTTTGGCCGTTCTCTTCCCCAAACTCAATCAACGTCTAGATCAATTTGCCCCTGGTATCACCATGGATTGCATTCAGCCCTCTGAGCAATCCATGCAGCAACTCAACCAAGGTGAACTTGATTTGTTCATTACCCCGGAAGAGCACGCCTCACCCGACCATCCAACCGAACTGCTATTCGAAGAAAAGTATGTCGTGGCGGGGTGCGCAAACAATCCGGTTTTTAAGAAGCGGAAGATCAGCACTGAGGATTTTTTTGCGGCTGGGCACGTCGTAGTGGAGATTGGCCGCCAGGCGCGAACTTCTTTTGCCGAGACGCGTTTGCGCAAACACCATGAACAACGTCGAATTGACATGCGGGTGTCATCGTTTTTGACCGCTCCCGAGATGGTGATAAACACCGGCAGGGTCACAGTGATGCACCAACGACTCGCGAAGATGTATGCAGCACGTCTTCCAATCGCCGTCTCGGAAATGCCCTTCGAATTCCCAGTGATGCGAGAGGTGATTCAGTTTCAGAAATCTCGCCAGAATGATGAGGGCTTACGCTGGTTCATCAACCAGCTTAAACAATCCACGTAGCAAACCCGATACTTAGGTCGAGCGTCCAACCCTGCACTAGCAATAAAAGTCATGATTTCGCCAAGCGGATTTTTCAAAACAAAATCATATTAATTTTCTATGATGATCGATAAAAATAATAAATTTTACCGATGACCATGAACAAGTCTAGAGTGCTTCCATAAATCAATGCATATGCACTCAATAACTATAAGGAGTTTCTCCATGGTCAAACCAGTCCTTACCGTGTCCAGCGTAACCGCACTCTCCCTGATGCTTGGCTTACCAACCGCGGCAGCCCAAGAGAGCGAAGGCGCAACAGCAACCGGAAACGCCGGCCTTGAGGAGGTAATTGTCACCGCCCAGCGCCGCGAGCAGTCAATGCAGGATGCAGCGGTTCCAATACAAAGCTTTAGTCAAGATCTACTCACACAGTCAGGCATGGAGTCTGCCCAAGATCTGGGTTTGCTCTCGCCTGCACTCGGTGTCAGTGCTGGAGGCGGGCCATTGACCAGCTTATTCGTCCGCGGGGTTGGTGCGCTAACAGTCAACCCGCTGACTGACTCAGCGGTCGCGCAAAACATTGACGGCATCTACCTGGGGCGCTCCAGCGGCGCTGCCGGACAGGGCATGTATGATCTAGAGCGGGTGGAGTTGTTAAAAGGCCCTCAGGGCACGCTGTATGGAAGAAACGCGACTGGCGGCGTTGTTAACTACATCCCCAACAAACCCATTCTGGGCGAGAACTCCGGCTACATTCAGGGCGAAGCTGGCAACTACTCCAAGATCGGCCTTCAGGGAGCGGCAAACTTTGCGGTCTCCGAGAACGTCGCCGTACGGATTGCTGGTAACAAGTTAGAGCGTGATGGCTTCTCCGACGATGACTCCAATGATCAAGATGCCTACAGCCTACGCGGCCAGGTGTTGTTCCAGCCCAACGATAAATTATCGATCCGAGTGGCCGCTGACTACACTCAAATTGACAACCAGGGCCCTGGCGGCGACCTGATCGGCACCTTCGCCAACCCACCGGCGGGGGCGATTAACGATTACACCCCGTCAGGCCTACCGGCTTTCAGCGGCCCTACTGACGATGGTGCAAATGCGATTCGGCAGCAAACTCTGCACACGCCTTCGTTTGCACTCTTCCAGCCCATTGATGAAGACGAGCTCTACCAAGATGTTAGCTGGACCGGGTATATGGCCGAGATCAACTACGAGACTGACGCTGGTACGTTGACGTTCCTTCCAGCTTATCGAGAGTCAGAGCAGGACTATCAGTTTGCGGGCCCAGGTTTCGCGCCTGCTAAAACCAGTGAAGAAAACGAACAAACCTCGTTTGAAGTGCGCTTTGCCACCGATCTCGATGGCCCCCTTAACGGTATTGTGGGTGCGTTCTACATCGATGAAGAAATTAGCACTTCGACCGTGTTTGCTCAAAACTACGCCTCGCCAATTCAGAACTACGACAACGGGGGCTCACAGCTAACCCCTGCTGGCGCCGATTCACTTCATTCAGCCTTAGCACAGCGAGAAATGGCATCCTTCTGGATTGGCACCAGCAGTCCTAATCCATCACTGCCATTCCCAG
>CBFHHJ010000045.1:4567-11008 GCA_965655505.1 Luminiphilus sp. | reverse complement strand
AATGAAGGCTGCTCGAGAAGCCCGCAACAAAAAAGCTGTTGAGTCTGCACAGAAGTTGGTCGCACGTGCCAAAGATCGAATGGCAGCAGCGAGAGCTAAAGCGAAAGCGAGTCGCGAACGGGTCAAAGCCGCCGCCGCAGCAGCGCGTGAGGCAGCGAAGAAAGCTGCAATGAAAGAGAAGGAGGCGGCCAAGAAGGCGGCTGCAAAAGTTAAGGCTGAAGCGGCTAAGAAAGCTGCTGCTGCGAAGAAAGCGGTAGCTAAGAAGAAAGCTGCGGCGAAGAAGGCTCCGGCTAAGAAAGCTCCGGCAAAGAAGAAAGCCGCAGCCAAAAAAGCTCCGGCAAAGAAAGCACCAGCAAAGAAGGCCGCTGCTAAGAAAGCCCCAGCTAAAAAAGCCCCCGCAAAGAAGGTAGCGGCTAAGAAAGCGCCGGCTAAAAAAGCACCGGCTAAGAAGGCTGCAGCAAAGAAGGCGGCTCCGAAGAAAGCGGCTCCGAAGAAAGCGGCTGCAAAGAAAGCTCCGGCTAAGAAAGCTGCACCAAAGAAAAAAGCGGCGGCTAAAAAAGCGGCTCCCAAGAAGGCAGCAGCTAAGAAGAAATAATAGTCTTCAGTGCTGTGAGAAAGCCGGCCTTGCGCCGGCTTTTTTGTGTCCAGACCTGCAGCCGGTCCAGTTTCACCAAGGATGCTCCAGTAACACTTTCCCGAATCAACTCGGCTAAGCCGAGGCACACGTTGCCTGCTCTTACTTGCCGACGCGGTCTGCAGCTAACGGAGCTGCCCGCACATAACCCCGTAACGTTTGCCGCCGCTCTCGAGCAAACATAGCTTAGCCGGGGTTGTAATTGATGGCTGAAATATCCTCGGGCGTATCGATATCGCGGCTAAGATCGGTAATGGCAATGCTCGTGAGGCCAAGCTGTGTATAACAGCGTTGGAGCGAGCGGCCTCCGCTTGAGAACCAGTCGCTAAGCTCATCCACAACGGCGGTTCGTAGGAGACAGAACGGCGTGTGTCTCCCCCCTGATGTAGCGAAGACACCGGCCCGGCCTTGTTTCAGTTCTGAGTACAGTTGCGCGACCCATTGGTGAGGCGGTCTAGCATGGTCGCAGGGAGCGATTGCGATCAACTCAGTGTCACAGGCGCTGGTCAGTGATAGCAGCCCGGCAACAGGTCCCTCATGGGGGTATCGATCGCAAACAGTCTTCGCAGCGTAAGGCGCATAGCACCAGTGATTTCGTGGGCAGTTCACGATCGTTTGTGACTTCGGTATGTCTGAGCTGATAACGAGTCGGTTGACTAGAGTTAATCCGTCGACAATCAGCAAGCCCTTGTCTCGACCCCCCAGTCGTTGCCCGCGACCGCCCGCAAGAATTCCCAGAGATACTGTATCCATGATTCAAACCCGAGCCATCCTGTGGGATCATTATGGATTATCCCACGGGCACCCCTTCTGTCTCTATGTGCGCTGTTCTCGCAGTTGATACCTCTACCGAATATTGCTCGGTCGCTTTTGTGGCCGGTGAAGAATCGATTGAGCGTCATATTGCGATTCCTCGGGCGCACAATCGTCATGTATTGAATATGGTTCAAGAAGTGATGGGACAGCGCCCCCTCAGTAGTGTTGACCGCTTTGCCTGTGGCATCGGGCCCGGGTCTTTCACTGGCTTGCGAATTGCCACCAGCGTTATACAAGGCTTTGCCTGGTCTCACAGCCGACCCGCGGTAGGCGTGTGTTCATTGCAAGCTCAGGCCTGGTCTTACGCTGACGCTGAAGGGGAGCAGGCAGAGGGTTTGCTGTTGAGCACTATTGATGCGCAAATCGGGCAGTTGTACTGGCGTTGGTTTTACAGGGGTGCTGAGGGTTGCCAACCTCTCGGGCCCGCTCAAATAAGCTATCCCGATAAGGTTTTGCTGCCCCCAAATTTGCGGTCGGATGACTTAGTAAAAGTATTGGGAACGGGCTGTGAGTATCAAGCGGTGTTATCGGGATCTTTAGGCGACTCGATAACATGGGTTCCCGATGCCCGTCCCAAGGCTCTTGCGATAGCCCATTACGGTTCATCATTGTTGGAGGGCTCTAGCGATTTGAGGGCACCTGCGACTCTGCTTCCGCAGTACGTTCAACAGGACATTGGCTGGAAGAAGATTGCCGAGCAGGGGAAACATGGCTGATTGGTTTCAGGTAATTTTATTGGCCCTGATTCAGGGCTTGAGTGAGTTTCTCCCGGTATCAAGTTCGGCACACTTGGTATTACCCGCTCAGGTTTTTGGCTGGGTTGATCAGGGATTGCGATTTGACGTTGCGGTGCATATGGGCACGCTTATCGCGGTTGCGGCCTATTTTTGGCGAGACCTGCTGTCACTTCTGGGCGATGTTTATCCACCCGCGAGATCATTAGGGGGACAACCCGGTGAACTCTGGCGACTGGCTGTGGCAACACTTCCCGCGGTGACTGCGGGGATTTTATTTAGCGACGCCATCGAAGCCAATCTTCGGGGTATCCCTGTGATTGCGGCAACGACGATTATTTTTGGCTTGTTGCTTGCGGTCGCGGCTTGGAAGGGCGCCCGTCAATCTCCCAGTGCAGAAGAGCATGTCTCGTGGGTACATGCCCTGATGATTGGTTGCGCGCAGGCGATCGCGTTGATCCCCGGGGTATCTCGGTCGGGGGTTACGATCACTGCTGCTGTCTTATTGGGGTATTCTGCGAAAACTGCCGCGCGATTTTCATTTTTAATGTCAGTGCCTATTATTTTAGGCGCTATGCTGTTCATGAGCATTGATCTGCTGTCAGATGTGGATAGCCCCGTGTCTCCACTGCAGGTGCTTGTGGCGATGCTGGTGTCTGGATTAAGCGCTTATACCACCATCGCCCTGTTTTTGCGTCTTCTCGATCGTATTGGCCTAATGCCGTTCGTTTGGTATCGCATGGCGCTGGGGCTCAGTCTGATTGTCATCATTGTTACGCAGGGGGCATGAGTGTCACAGTCGAATCAAGATTTGCTCAATTTCTTAAAAGAAAGCACGACGCCTTTTCATGCGGTTTCGGCAATGAGCTGGCGTTTGGCTGCTGCTGGGTTCACTGAACTTAATCACGTTGATTCCGCTGATCTTGAGGCCGGTGCGGGATATTTTTTGACTCGCAACGACAGCTCGATTATCGCGTTTCGAGCGGGGGAGGGCTCCGTCACGGATGGACTGAGACTGATCGGTGCCCATACCGATAGTCCGAATCTCTCGGTGAAACCTAATCCGATCAAACATCGCCATGGCGTTGTCCAGTTGGCCGTGGATGTTTACGGTGGCGCGCTTTTGAATCCGTGGTTTGATCGAGATTTATCACTTGCGGGCCGGGTCAGCTTCGTTGACGAGTCTGGCACGCTACAGTCTCAACTGATCGATTTCGAAAGGCCGATAGCCTTCATCCCCAGTCTCGCGATTCATTTAGATCGCGAGGCGAACTCGAGCCGCACAATCAATCCGCAGAAAGATATTTTACCGGTTGTGTTGCAAACCGGAGATCAGCAGGCCCCGGATTTTCACGCAATGCTAGCGGTTCAGCTTAGAGACCAGTATCCCGAATATGGTGAAGTGCGGGTAATGGATTTCGAAATGTCCCTCTATGACACCCAAGCGCCCGCTGAGTTGGGAATGAACGGCGAGTTCATTGCGTCGGCGCGTTTAGATAATTTGTTGAGCTGCCACACGGGGTTGCGGGCGATCATTGACGCGGATCCAAGCCAATGGAGCTTGTTGGTATGTAACGACCACGAGGAGGTAGGCAGCGCCTCAGCGGTCGGTGCTCAGGGACCGATGCTTATGGATGTGCTGCAGTCACTGGCGCCGAGTGGCGAGGCGGACCGGAAGCTGCGCGCCAACGCGGTGATGATGTCAGTGGATAATGCGCACGCGGTCCATCCAAACTTCGGTGATCGACATGATGACAACCATGGGCCACGTTTGAATGGCGGGCCGGTCATAAAAATTAATCGTAATCAGCGTTATGCGACCTCGGGGGAGGGGGCTGCGTTGGTTCGGGTGATTGCTGAGCGATGTCAGGTCCCGATACAAACCTTTGTGGTGCGGACCGATCTTGGTTGTGGCAGCACAATTGGCCCAATCACTGCTAGCGAGACAGGGATTACCACCATCGATCTGGGAGTGCCCACGTGGGGTATGCACTCGATTCGTGAAATGGCCGGGAGTTCGGATCCCGACTACCTCTGCACGCTGTTACGCGGCTTTCTGAATCGCGCAGCTTAGGCTTTTGGAGTACTGAATGACGGCAAAGCGTGTCCTAACGGGCATTACGACAACGGGAACACCCCATCTGGGCAATTATGTAGGCGCCATCCGTCCTGCAATCTCTGCGTCTGAGCAGGATTCGGTAGATGCGTATCTTTTTCTCGCGGATTACCACGCGTTGATCAAGTGTCAGGACCCGGCGTTGGTTGCGCGCTCTAGCCTAGAAATCGCTGCAACATGGCTCGCCCTGGGACTTGATCCTGCAAAGGCGCATTTCTACCGCCAGTCGGATATCCCCGAGATTGCCGAGCTCTGTTGGGTCTTTAGTTGTAATGCAGCAAAGGGGCTGATGAATCGAGCCCACGCTTATAAGGCGGCCGTTCAAGCGAATGAAGAGAGCGGTGAAGACCCAGATTACGGCATTACGATGGGGCTTTTTTCCTATCCGGTTTTAATGGCCGCGGACATTCTCATGTTTAATGCTCATGAAGTCCCGGTGGGTCGCGACCAAATACAGCACGTGGAAATGGCTCGAGATATCGCTCAGCGGTTTAATCACAACTTTGCCGATATCTTCACGCTGCCCACTGCACTGTTGGATGACAACGTCGCGGTCTTACAAGGCCTCGATGGGCGGAAAATGAGCAAGAGTTATGGCAATACCATTCCTTTGTTCGGTAGCGAAAAACAGCTCAAAAAGGGCATCAACAAGATAAAAACAAATCTGCTGGAGCCTGGGGAGCCTAAAGACCCCGACGATTCGACCGTGTTTCAAATTTGGAGTGCATTTGCCGACGCGTCAGAGCGACAACAGATGCATCAAGCGTTTTTGGATGGCATCGCGTGGGGTGAGGCGAAGAAGCAGTTGTTTGAACGGGTGAATGACGAACTCGCACCCGCGCGGAGCCGCTATGAAGCACTGATGGCTGATCCCAGCAACGTTGAGCAGGTGCTGCAAGAGGGTGCTCAGCGCTTGAGACCGCAAGCTGAGGCATTGATGGCGAAGGTTCGTGACGCGGTGGGCTTGCGGCCGTACGCCTGACCAGCAAACCGGTGGTCGTTGATAAGACCCCTGTACCTGCTGTGGGCCTCTTGAAGCGTAGCCAGAGCGCGTTGCATGCAGCCGTCAGTCAAGAGACCAGGATAGACCCACCACGGCACTGCGCGGCTCTCCGACAAAGTAGCGATACTGCCCAAATCCGAAGTCGGCGCGTTCCGCATAGCTCTCATCGAGAAGGTTCGTAATCACAATACTGAGCTTGGTTCGCTCATTGACGTGCATGTCAGCGCGCAGATTCACGAGTTCATGACCGGCATAACTGTGTTCATTATTCGGATCGATGAAATATTCGTCTAGCCAGACGTACTCAAGCTCCGCTTTCATGGGCTTATTGCCCAGGGACGTGTTGGCGCCTACACGCGCGCTACCAAAGTGACTGGGCGCTGTATCGATATCGTTACCCTCGATATCGCCGCGGGAGCCGATAAGTTCAATTGGACTGGCATAGCGATGCTCGGCGACGGAGGCAGCGAGTGCCGCGTACCAGACGTCATTGAATTGCCAGTCGAGTTCAATCTCGACGCCTTCGTGATCAGTCGCCGCGCCGCTGACGTTTTGTCGATCCCGATCCTGAAAAATCACTTCGTCCTTGCGCATCCAATAGCCGTTGATCGCGTAGCTCAGACCATTGGTGAGTAGGCCGCGAACCCCCACTTCAAAACTGTCAATTTGCTCGCTATCAATGTCGGCGACTTGCTGTCCTGACTGCAGCCGGTATAGCTCAGACGTTTGTGGCGCGCGGAATCCGCGGGCTACGCGGGTATAGAGTCGCGCTGCGCCCAAGTCGTAGCTGAGTGCAGCATTGCCCGACCAGTTGCCGAAGCTGTCCGACCGGTCAGCGGGCCGATAGAAACGGCAGGCGGACGCAGTGGGCTCACAGGCGTCGCCATCACCGGTGAGGTTATCGTAGTCGTAGTCCGTATCTTCAAGGCGAATGCCGCCATCGAGTCGAAAAGTGTCGCTGAGTTGAACGTTACCTTGTGCAAAGAGCCCGATGACTAAAGCGTCGACTTCGTAATCGTAATGAACGCCCTCAGGCTGATTGGGGCTGAATGGGGATTCCTGGATTTCGTCGAGCCAACCTTGGGTGAAATCCACGTCAACGCCGAGCATCCAGTCTGAGCGGTCGCTGGTATTCGTA
>CBFHHJ010000045.1:0-4471 GCA_965655505.1 Luminiphilus sp. | reverse complement strand
CCGTTGCGTTCGACGGGTTGCCACGGCAGAAAATGCTGCAGGAACTCCATTTCGTTCTGTCGGAAGTAGGGTGTCAGGCGGATACTACGGCCATTGGTGAGTTCTCGGGTGCCGGTAACCTGTGCCCGGACGGACCAGGCGTCCCGATAGGCTTCGGGGTTTGGGTTTTGTTCGCGCGCATCGTCGTCCTTGTAGGCCTCGAAGCCTTGAATATAGCCCGCGGTTTCCTGGTTGAGATTGCTGCCATCAATGATCCCGGTCATGGACCAGTTGCCAACGTCTCGATCACTGCGAATCGTTAACTTCTGCTGGTCATAGCCCGAGTCATCTTGATACCCGCCATAGGACGCCGCCTGCAGATTGATGGCGGTACCCTGTTCAGGGAGTGCCGCACTTGCGAGCACTCGGTAGTAGTCCCTCGATCCTGCCTCGACGCGGACCGCATTAGCCGCTGTATCCGCCGACGCCGAGATGACGTTGATGACACCGTGCATAGCATTGCTGCCGTAGACAGCGGTCGACGGTCCCTTCACCACTTCTACAACCCCCGCTTGCGCAAGGTTGGCATCAAACAATTGGTTGACGTTGCAGAAGCCAGGAGCGCGTATGGGCACGCCATCCGCTGCTGTCATAAAGGCGCCACAGCTGCCGGAACCGGTCAGCACCGGTGAGCGCATTGAAATCAGCGACTCTTGCCCGTTACCTCGGCTTATCCACGTGCCAGCCACCCGCTGAAAGAGCTGATTGCTGTGCTGCAGGGACGTAAATGCAATAGCCTCGCTATCGATTACCGACCACGCTACGGGCAGATCTGCGCCCACTGTAGCTCCGCGAGTGGCGGTGACGAGTATCGTCTCCAACGAATCTTCGCTATCGCTCTCCTGCGCGTCTGAGCTGTGAGCACAGAGAGCGCCGCCCGTCAGTGCGATGGGCAGTAACCAGGTGTATACCTTCATGGGCGAACCTTTGTTTGTAGTCTTGTTATTTACAGGTGAGTTCTCGGAAATTCGGCAAGGTGGAATGGCCGTTGGGCATGTTAGTCATCCTGCCCCTGTATTAAAAGGCCATTGCGCGCGTAAAATCCAAGCCACTACTCAAGGAGAGCTGGCATGTCGCGGGTTTTAGCAAGTAACCATGACCTACCTATTCGCACTGACGAACCCGTGCACTCAGGAAAAGTGCGATCTGTCTATTGGCTCACCCCGGAGGATAGTGCTCGTCTGATCGCCGAACGCGGCTACGACGTGGCACCTAATGCCGAATTGGCAGTCATGGTGGTGTCTGATCGCATTTCTGCCTTCGACTGCATATGGCAGGGCGAGGGCGGATTGGCTGGGGTGCCGGGAAAGGGCGCCGCGATCAATGCGATTGCCCAATACTGGTTTCGGTGTTTTCGAGATGCGGGGCTTGCCCGCAGCCACATTCTTGAAGTGCCGCATCCTCTGGTCTGGATCGTACAGCGGGCGGCGCCAGTCAAAATCGAGGGCATCGCGCGCCGCTATATCACAGGCTCACTTTGGCGCGCTTATTCGGCGGGTGAGCGGGAATTCTGCGGTATTCGATTGCCCGAGGGGTTGCTTCGAAATCAACGATTATCCGAACTGCTGATCACGCCCTCAAGCAAAGGTGTGCTGACCGGGTTAAGCGGCATCCCTGAAGTGGATGACGTCAATATTTCTAAAGCAGACATCCAACAGCATTGGCGGGCGTTAGGATTTAGAGCGGCGACGGATATCGATCGCTATGAACAGCTGCTGCGCGAGGGCTTTGAACTTATTGAAGACGCCTGTGCCCGGCGCGGTCAGGTGTTTGTGGATACCAAGTTCGAGTTTGGTTATTGCGAAACCCTCGATGGTGGAAGCGAGCTGGTGTACATGGATGAGGTTGGAACACCTGACTCATCGCGCTTATGGGACACTGCTGCGCTGTCTGAGGGGCGAGTGGTGGAAAACAGCAAAGAAGGTTTCAGACAGGCGCTACTCACATTAGCCGAGGATCCAGATATTTTGCTGAACAAAGATCGAATGGCTGAGCGGCTTGAATTCGCCGAGCAAACGCTTCTACCACAAGCCATGTTGGAGTCGGTTTCGGCTGTTTACGTCGATCTGGCTGAGACGCTGACGGGTGTTTCTCTGCCGGTGCCGGTAGATCCGCGCGGCGAGATAGAGCGTCTTCTCGCGGGTGAGTTTAAGCTTTGCTAGTTTGCAGGGGTCTAAGAACGGCATTGATGCTTGAAACTGTTAAAGTACAGGTTTCAAGCACTAACGACCTAGTTATCCGGTTACTTAAGTACCCAGTGGCCCAAAGACCTAATGAGGAGTGGCGTTAATGAGAATCGCTAGACACCAACTGTTTTCTTTACCCTCTGCCCTGATATTGGCATCTCTAGTCGCGACCGCTGGTTGCACAGGAATGTCGGGGGAGCCGGAGGTTACTCACGACGGCCTCGTTGAGTTACCCGATGCCAAAATGGATACGGTTTACGAAAAACCTGGCGCGGATCTCACGGCCTATACCCAGTACGCCGTCGAAGACTGTTCGGTCTCTTTTCGCAGTAATTGGCTCCGGGATCAAAACAGCGGTCGGCGAAGCATGGACCAGCGCGTCACCGAAGAGGACATGAACGCTATCCGAGGTCAGTTGGCCACCCTGTGTGACGAAGAGTTCCTGGCGGCGATGTCACGAGAGCCTGCCTATCCACTGGTTGACCCCAGTGAGTCGCCAGCGGGTACTTTGGTGCTGCGCCCCAGTATTATCAATCTTGATGTGACAGCCCCAGATACCGGGATGGCCGGTCGTAGTCGTTCCTATACGACGGAATCGGGTGAGATGACCTTGTTCCTCGAACTCGAGGATGCGGCGACTGGCGATACCCTCTATCGCATTGTTGATCGAACGCGTGCGAGCACCACTATGCGTATGGAGTGGACAAATCGCGTTACTAACACGGCGGACGCAAAACGTATCCTGCGAGCTTGGGGGGATAAGCTCCGAGCTGGTTTCGATCGTGTGATTGCGCAGCCATAATCTATCTCGTAGACGAAACGATTAACCGATAATTTTTTGGGGGAAGAACGTGCCGCAACTGATAAAACTCAGTGAAAAATTAAGTGTTTCAGGTCAGCCTGAACCGAGTGATATGGGTGCGATTGCAAGCCGTGGCTTCAACGTTGTTGTTTGTAATCGACCCGATAACGAATCACCTGGGCAGCCAAGCATGGATGATATGCAGGCTGCTGCCGAGGCGGCGGGGATGAAGTTTGTGCGCTATCCGGTGACGCCTGCAACGTTTCCCGGCAGTGATTTAGCCGGTCTTGGGCAGGTTTTCGATGGTTCGGACAATGTCTATGCCTACTGCAGAACCGGCACCCGCTCCGCAAACCTTTGGGTCGCTTCCCGTTCAGCAGCAGAAAAAGCGGCAGCCGCGGAATCGGCTCGAGCGTATGGCGTTGATTTATCGCTAGCAGACCGGTTGTCGTAATTGCCGACCGCGCCCTTCGCTAGTCAAGCCTAGGGTGCTGACTGCTCGGGACGCGCAGCGAGCACGTCCCCAAGAGCCTCGAGTGCCTGTTTAGCCTCACCCTGTAATCGGCTGCAAAGCGCTTCCAGCGCGGGCGCTGCGTTGGACGGGGGAATATGCTGCGGGTGGTAGGCCTCGACCACAACGGCATAATCGTGCCGCTGGGATTCGCTCACTGCCTGCAGTTTATAGAGCTGCACGGCGAGGGTCGCGCCGGGGGCTACGGTGTTGTGCGAAAGCCGGGCAAAATCGCTCCCGGCGATACATTGCGCGAACGCCGCGTCTGATTTTACAACTCGCCATCCTTCGCTGCGCAACGTTGCCCCCAAGCTGCTGCCCCCAAGGATTTTTTGGTGCGCGGCAGTGAGTTCTAGGGGAGGTGATTCGAGAAAGCAGGTCAGTGCCAGTGTGCGACAGATTTTTGCGCCTTCATGCTCACTGTAGAGGTTGGCGAGGCGCCTGTTTCCCGCCTGGGTGATGATCTCTACCCCATAACTACCGAAGCGGGCTTCAATGTTGTCGCTGTTCAAGGACGTTCCTTTTCAATGCGGTATCTGTCATCAGGGCTATTCTATCGACACCCGAAATGGCGGCGAGTAACCTTGGCCGTGTATTTATACCCATTACACAATGTTTGGAGAGTGTATGTTTTCTGCGATTCAGTTAGCTACGTCAAAATTCACTTTGGTGGCATTGCCAGAGGTTGCTAAGGCAGCGGGGAGGCGCTTTCTGGGTCCCATGATTGTAGTGGTTAGCTTGGTCAGCGCTTCCGCCCTGGGGCAGACGCCTGACGCTCAAGCTGACCTCAGCGCGCGGGTGAATCAGCTCTATGAGGATCAGCTTGAAGAATTGTTCATTTGGTTCCACCAGCATCCCGAGTTGTCCTTTCAGGAATATGAATCTTCCCGTCGGTTAGCCGAGGAGCTTGAGGGGCTGGGATATGTGGTCACC
>CBFHHJ010000044.1:7984-11213 GCA_965655505.1 Luminiphilus sp. | reverse complement strand
GGGTTCACCATGGGAAATTGCTTGATTAGCTTCTTTCGGATCTTGGGGGCACCCCAGGACGGGTACTCTCGCTTGATCGCGAGAATCGCTCGCTCGATCTGAAACGGCAGTTTATTGGCATGCCTATAGGGCCTGCGGCTGCGATCCTCAAGGCCCTTGGGGCCCAGCTCTTTGTATCGATTGTAGATCTTGTAGCCCGTGGGTCTGGAGATCCCAAACTCTTTGCAAAGGGCTGACATCTGCTCGCCGTCGAGAAGACGAGCTACGAATCTAAGTCGTTCATCCATCGGTTTACACTCCTTCCACGGCATCGGGAGTCCTCCTCCAAATGCCTTAATGTGTAAACCATGTCTCCGGTATATTGTGTAACCTATGTCTCGATACTCACACCAATGGGTCTATGTTTTCCGACCTTTCTCGCCGCCACGGTGACAGTGCCACACGAAGTCTAGTGTGGTGGTCATTGAGAGAAGGAAAAGGAACAACACATGATCACATTTCAAACTGTGGTGGACGCTTACGCGGAAACCATTACTAGCACCCGTGGCGGCATTCTTGCCCGCCTAGCCTTTTGGTGCGACAGGTTCGGCGACACCCTCGTTGCTGACGTGACCGCCGAAGCCGTTGACCAAGCCGTATTGGAGTTGTCCAGCCGAGGCAAGTTGAACGGCGGCAGGCGCCACTCATGTGAGCCCTCAGCCGTTGACACAATCTGTGATGGAAGAGCTTTTAAGCGAATTAACTAAATAGAAACGACGATAGTTGTCTTCATAGCGGTCTTGGCATCTTTATATCGCAGGGGCTACCCTTGAGGAATCAAGTCCCAATTAGCCGCGAATATGAGTGTCCAAAACCCAACAGTTAACCCAGACCGAGAGCCAAACATCACGCTAGTCGGCAATGAGAAAACGCCCATAGGGGTAATCGATGATTTTCTAGTCTCTCTAGAACCCCTGAGGCTTGCGGCACTTCATGGCAAAGCATTCAAGACACCCCCTGGCGCTTACCCGGGAAAAATCGCTCCCCTGCTACCACGGCACATTCAAACACTCGGCAATACCATTGTGCCGTTTATGCAGCAGCTCTACGCGGTACCGAAACACTTTTTACCCCAGCTGGGCACGACCTATTACGGACTTGCCTCGACGGCACCGGCTGATTTAGACCCCGTTCAATGCATCCCACATGTCGATACCTACGACGAACTCAACTTTGTTGCGTTGTTGTATCTCAATGAGGGTGATTTTCAGGGAACTGCTTTTTACCAACACACACAGAGCGGGTTTGAACGTATTGGTCAGGCGCGAGCAGCTGTACACAAAAAAATCATGGCTGACCAGCGTGCAAAACGTGGCCTCATAACACCGGGTTACTACAAGAACGACGGTGATTTCAAAGAGATTTTCCGAGTAACGCATCAGCCTAACAGGCTAGCCATTTACCCTGGCTCGCTACTTCATGCACCGTTAGTCGACAATCCCGAGAGCCTGACGGACTCGGTTGAGCATGGCCGCCTCGCTGCGTTGTTGTATTTCCGATTCGTTAACCCTGCCAACGCCCAGACATGATTGTCCGGAATTGCCGAAAAACGGTGTATACCGCCTCTTGGCGGTTTTTTTATGCTTCGAATTCGGCGCCACCAATTTCTAGGGCTCTACAGCCTTGCGGCTCGGCTTTTTCAGTTACTGATGAAGAGACCACGCTTTTGCTACTGTGCACCTGATCCGAATCGTCGGGACATCTCCTGAGTGACGTATTGCGTAAATTTCATTGTTCGTTTCCTGCGCGTAGGCTTGAGCATACTGGTGATGTCTGTACTCGCTTGGTCTGGTGGCTGCGCCTCTCGGGAGGACGTACGCTACGAAAATGAAGCAGGAACCAACCCAATGAATTTTTTCAAAGGCGCCTCAACTGTTTTGTTTTCGTCCCGGACCGACAGGGAGCCGGATATCGAGTTGCCGATTCGTACGCTAACGGCGGCCGAGTTGGAGGCTGTCAATGAGCCCACTTTGTTTCGTCTGGGTCATTCCACCATTTTGGTCAAGCTCGAAGAGGATTATGTCCTCATCGATCCGGTGTTCAGTAAGCGCGCTTCGCCGGTGCAGTGGGCGGGTCCTGCGCGCTTCCATCCGGTGCCTATTGGCCTTGAGTCGCTGCCGGAGATCACCGCAGTGGTGATCAGCCATGACCACTATGACCACTTGGACAAGCACGCTATTCGCGATCTCGCCAACAAGGTAGAACTGTTTCTTGTACCCCTCGGAGTTGGCAATCACCTGCGTCAATGGGGTATCGATGATGAGCTTATTGTCGAGCTGGATTGGTGGGAAGAGCTCGAGTGGGGTTCGCTCAAATTCGCAGCAACCCCCGCCCAGCACTTTTCGGGGCGCACCCTTGGTGATCGCAACAAGACCCTTTGGGCCAGTTGGGTGATTCAGGGGGCGGGCACCAATCTCTTCTTCAGCGGTGACTCGGGGTATTTCGGCGGGTTTGCCGAAATCGGCGAGCGCTATGGACCCTTCGATATCACAATGATCGAGAACGGCGCCTACAACAAAGCCTGGCCCACCGTGCACATGCATCCGGAGGAGAGTTTGCAGGCGCACCTCGATTTGAAAGGCAAAGCCATGCTACCCATCCACAATAGTACGTTCGACCTTTCGACCCACGCCTGGTTTGAGCCCCTTGAGCGGGTACACGCGCTGGCACCGGAGTACGGTATTGACCTCGTGACTCCTATCATTGGCGATGCGGTCCCAATACTGAATCCGCCAGAGACCACCCCCTGGTGGCAATTTGGCGCAGAGATCGCGGAATAGGGTGAGCTGAAGGTAGAGGAAGTTCTTACAAATGGTCAGGCCTATAAGTTTACCGTGACGGCCAACAGTAACGGAGGTGCGAGTGCCGCTTCGGCCGCGAGTGCCTCGGTCACCCCCGAAGAAACACTGACCGGGCTGCCTATCTGGTTGTTGTACGAGGCGAGCAAATAATCACAGCGATGCGCAGTCATAGGTAGCCAACCCCGGCGCAATTAACAGTCGTTTGCTTGCGCTCGATTCGGCAACTCAAATCCAAATCCCGCGTCGAGCGGTATAAGCCCGCAGTGACATTCGCCAGCGACGCAGGATTGATTATGGGATACGTACTGATTCACCACACGGGCTGTGGTAGCTCCAAAAAAGGCTTGGCCTTGCTCCAGGAAAACGGCGTTGAGCCCGAAGTGCGCAAG
>CBFHHJ010000044.1:7243-7906 GCA_965655505.1 Luminiphilus sp. | reverse complement strand
GCATTTTTGCGCGACAAGGATGCCGCCAAGTTCGACTTAGCGGAATCGGCAACCGATGACCAAGTGTTTGCAGCGATGGCGGATGAGCCGCGCTTGATTCAGCGCCCCATTGGTATTAACGGCCGCAAAGCGGTGCTGGGGCGTCCCAATGAGCGGTTGCTAGACATTGTTTAATCGCGCCCCGCAGCGTGAGTTAGGGCGTCAATATCGACGAGCGTGACTAACAAGAGTGCGGCTACCAAGAGAGCGGCTAACAAGAGAGCGGCTAGCATGAGCACGTCTAGCCAGCAGCGCGCCTTTGATATCGTTGTGTTTGGCGCGACCGGGTTCACCGGGCGCCTCGTTGCCGAGTACCTGCGCGATGACGCGGATCCCAATACCCGTTGGGCAATTGCCGGCAGAGATCCTGACAAACTCGCCGGATTGCATCGGGAACTTCAGCTACCCGCGTCGGTTAAATGCCTGACCGCTTCTTCTGATGATCGTGCCGCACTTGCGACGCTGGCTGGCAGCACAAACGTTATGTGTACCACCGTGGGGCCATACGCCAAACTCGGTGAGCCACTCCTGCGCGCTTGCGCTGAGGCAGGCACCCATTACTGTGACCTGGCCGGCGAGGTGCAGTGGATGGCCGATGTCTACGAAGACATCAACCCCATTGCC
>CBFHHJ010000044.1:0-7234 GCA_965655505.1 Luminiphilus sp. | reverse complement strand
GCAGGCACCCATTACTGTGACCTGGCCGGCGAGGTGCAGTGGATGGCCGATGTCTACGAAGACATCAACCCCATTGCCAAGGCGTCAGGTGCTCAACTTGTGCACTGCTGCGGGTTTGATTCGATCCCCTTTGATTTGGGAGTTTGGTTTGCGCAGCAGACAATGCAGGCGCGCTTTGGGGTGTTTGCCAATCGCGTGCGAGGTCGTATGGGCAAATCGCGCGGCAGCCTCAGTGGTGGCACCGCCGCAAGCATGATGTTAATGCTCGAACAGGCATCCCGTGACCCGGCAGTGCGTCAGCGGGTGCTCGACCCCTACTGTTTATATCCCCCCGGTCTCGCGCCGGGTGTCGACGGGCCAGACCAGATCACCCCCAAGTATGATCGAGTATTCAAACGCTGGACGGCACCGTTTTTGATGGCGCCTTGTAACACCCGCGTTATTCGGCGCTCAAACGCTCTCGATGGCTTTCCCTACGGTGCCGATTTCGGTTACGAGGAATCGCTGCTGTGCAGTGGTCGTGGGCAGGCTCTGGCGATTACCGGTGCAATGGGCGGCTTCATGGCCACGGCTTGGCTAGCGCCGGGCAGATCGTTGCTAACGCGTTTCTTACCGAAGCCCGGCGAGGGGCCCGATGATAAGGCGAGGGAGCGCGGCTTTTTCGAGTATTTTGTCCACGCGCATCACCCTGAGCACAGCGAGCAGGACTTGCGTATTAAGGTGACTGGCCGCAGAGACCCCGGCTACGGTGCAACTTCGCGCATGCTGGCGCAGTCCGCTTTATCTCTTGCCCACGACAAACGTAAAAAACGCGGGGGTATCCTGACCCCGGCCACCGCCATGGGACAGTCGCTGATTGATCGGCTGCGCAAGGTCGACGTGACTTTCGAAGTGCTCGAGAACTCCCAATAACGCCCAATAACTGCTACACAGGCGTTGTTTCGTTAACAATTGCCAAACTACCGATGCTGTTAGCTTGCCATCTTGCGCTCGGAGTCATGCCCCTGTAACTTATTTCCTTCTCTTGCTACTCAAGACAAATTAATTAATGCGCGAATATTTTATTCGGCGCCTGTTGCTGATCTTGCCAACATTGTTGGGCGTTACCATTATCGTCTTTACGATCACGCGACTGGTGCCCGGCGGTCCTCTCGAGCGCGCTATCATGGAAAGTCAGGCCATGTCTGCCGACGGTGGTGCTTCATCGTCAGGGCAAAGCATGGCCATCTCCGACGAGCAACTCGAAGCCCTCAAAGCCTATTACGGTTTCGATAAGCCAGTACTCGTGAGCTACGTCGAATGGCTGGGTAAAGTGCTCTCAGGCGATCTTGGCATGTCTTATCGGTACAACGAGCCGGTGTGGGACGTGATGAGCTCGAAGTTCCCGGTGTCCATCTACTACGGCATTGTCACGCTTCTGATTACCTACGCAGTCTGTATACCGCTGGGGATACTCAAGGCCATTCGCCACCGAACTTTTGTCGACACTGTCACCTCCGTGCTCATTTTTGTTGGCTACGCAATACCGGGCTACGCCTTGGGTTCCCTGCTGATTCTGTTGTTCGCCGTGCGTCTCGACTGGTTCCCTATGAGTGGGTTTACCAGTTATGACTTCAGAGACCTGAGTTTGGGCGGGCAGGTGATGGATATTATCTCCCACTCGGTGCTGCCGCTGATCTGTTACTTGGTGGGCAGCTTCGCGCTGGTGACCCTGCTGTTAAAAAATCACCTGATGGATAATCTTGCGGCGGATTACATCCGAACCGCAGTGGCCAAAGGCGTGTCGTTTCGAAAGTCGGTGACCGGGCACGCGATGCGTAATTCGCTCATCCCGATTGCGACGACATTTGGTCAGAACGTGACCCTGTTACTGACCGGCTCGTTTCTGATTGAGTCAATTTTTGATATCGATGGCTTCGGCTTATTGGGTTTGAGCTCAATTCTCGATCGCGACTATCCGGTAGTGATGGGGATTGTGCTGCTCTCAAGTCTGCTGCTGCTCATCGGCAATATTATTTCCGATGTGCTGGTGGCCCTGGTCGACCCCCGGATTCGGTTTAACTAATCCGTGCTAAACCTCAATCCTCAGACACTCAAAAAACTCCGACGCTTTCGCAAAGTAAGGCGCGGCTACTACAGTTTCCTTTTCTTGGTGACGTTGGCCGTGGTCATGGCGTTTGGCGAACTACTCGTCAACAGTCGTGCGCTTATGGTCAGTTATCAGGGCGATTGGTACTTCCCCACCTAAACCGACTTCCATCCCGGCACAGACTTCGGATTTGATTACGACTACGAAGTGAACTACCGAGATCTGCAGGCGCGCTTTGAGGCTCAGCAAACCGGTGACTGGGTGTTGATGCCGCTCGTGCCCTACAACCCTTATGAAAATCACGCGCCGGGCGGGATATTCAAGCCGCTGCCCCCCGACGCCAGCGCAAATCATTTCCTGGGCACCGACACAACAAGCCGAGACATTCTGGCAAGGCTGTTCTACGGCACCCGCATAGCATTGCTGTTCTCGTTTGGGTTCATGATTGCCGTGTATTTCATTGGTATCGCTATCGGCTGCTCGATGGGCTACATCGGCGGTACTTTCGATCTATTGTTCCAGCGGCTAATCGAAATTTGGTCCAATGTGCCCTTTCTGTACATGGTCATCATCATTTTCTCGGTCATTCCAGCGGCGTTTTCAGTGCCGCTGCGAATTGCCATTCTGCTGTTGATCATGGTGGTGTTTTCGTGGACCGGCATGACCTACTACATGCGCACGGAAACCTATAAAGAAAAAGCTCGGGATTACGTGGCGGCGGCACGCATCATTGGCGCAACAGATAGTCGAATTATTTTCCGGCATATCCTGCCCAATGTGCTGTCGACCTTGGTGACCTTCATGCCGTTCACCTTGGTGGGCGCAGTCACTTCAATTACTGCGCTCGATTATCTCGGTTTCGGATTGCCGCCACCCACCCCGAGCCTCGGTGAATTGTTGAAACAGGGCGCTGCGAACTTACGCACAGCGCCCTGGATTGTGATCTCGGCATTCACCACGCTGACGGTACTGCTGACGCTGATTACGTTTATCGGTGAGGCCGTACGGGAATCCTTCGATCCCAAGACATATTCGGTTTACCGCTAATAGCACTCGCGAGGTGTTGACTATGACTTATCTGAATCGGCTGCTGGGCATAACGCTCCTACTGTCATCAGTCCTACTGAGCGGGTGCGGGGGAGAGGGAAGCGGTTCAGAGGAGTCGAGTGGTGATGCCGCTGCGACAGTCATTGATAACACTGCCGAGGTCCAAGCCGACTACGCGGCAGACCCGGACTTCTACGGATTCAAAACGATCGCTGACCTGCCGGCGGATTTGGTCTGGGAGACGGGCAATCCAAACCTGCCCGAGTTTGGTTCACCCGAGGCGATTAAAGGCGGTATCGAGCGCATTGCCCTCGACGATTTCCCCCGCACGTTGCGTCACGTCGGACCCGACGCCAATGGGTCGTTTCGCACTTATCTGGTCGACGAAATGGGGGTTGGTGTCGTACAAGAGCATCCGGATACCCGAGAGTTTTATCCCGGTTTGGCCGAGGCTTGGGCGATTGATCGAGAAAATACCACCGTCTATTTTCGGCTCGACCCCAAAGCTCGCTGGTCAGACGGCGTGCCGATCACCAGCGATGATTTCATGTTCACTTTTTGGATGTCCCGTTCAGAGTACATCCAAGCGCCGTATCGTACGAATTGGGTGAATACCCAGTACTCGAATGTGACCCGCTACGACGATCGCACCTTTTCAATCACGGTGGTGGTCAACAAACCCGATTTCGAAACTCGCGCATTCTTATCGCCATTTCCTCAGCATTTTTATAAAGAAGTGGGCGAGGATTTTGTTGAGCGTTATCAGTGGCGTTATGCGCCCACAACCGGGCCTTACATCCTTGAAGAAGGCGATATGGATAAGGGGCGTTCAATCACCCTGACACGTCATAAAGATTGGTGGGCAAAAGACAAGAAGCATTTCCGCTATCGCTACAATCCCGACAAGCTACGTTTCTCTGTGATTCGCGACACCGCCAAGCGCTTTGAAGCTTTCAAGCGCGGTGATATTGACCAGATCCGCCTCCAGTTGTCGGAATACTGGTACGAAAAACTGCCCGATTCCGACCCCGATGTTCAGGCGGGATATATCGCCAAGAGCTTCTTCTACAACCGTCACCCCAGACCGCCTTATGGTCTGTGGATGAATACCGCCAAGCCCGGACTCGATGACCGCAATATTCGGTTGGGGGTTCAATACGCGAGCAATTGGCAGTTGGTAATCGATCAGTATTTCCGTGGCGACGCCGAGCGCTTAGACACGGCGCAGAAAGATTATCCCGGCTTCGACCACCCAACGATTAAAGCGCGGGAATACGACATTGAGAAAGCTCAAGAGTATTTTGCCGCAGCGGGCTATACCAAGCGTGGCCCCGACGGCATTCTCGTTAACGCCGCGGGTGAGAAACTCGCATTCACCCTGTCGACGGGTTACGAAAGTCTGTCTGATGTGATGACTATCCTGAAGCAGGAGGCGCTCAAGGCCGGTCTTGAGCTGCGTCTTGAAATTCTCGATGGCACGACCGGCTGGAAGAAAGTCCAAGAGAAGAAGCACGAAATTCACCTGGTTGCTTTCGGCCGCTTTGCGTCGATGTACCCCCGCTATTGGGAACACTACCACTCAGCTAACGCTTACGATCAGGCGTTTTTGGAAGATGGCAGCGTTAATCCCGACCGGCAGCTTAAAACTCAGACCAACAACCTCGAGGCGTTTGCAGACCCCGAAGTGGATCGCTTGATTGAGGCCTATCGCGCATCGACCGATCGCGAGGAAATGGAACAGCTATCCCATCAGATTCTTGAAATCCACAACGAGTACGCGTCTTTTGTGCCCGGGTTTTATCAGCCTTGGATTCGTATTGCCCACTGGCGGTGGTTGCGCTACCCCGACTATTTCAATCATGCGATGTTTCTCAGGGCCGAAGAATCCTGGGTGCACTGGATCGACGGCGACGTGAAGGCGGCAGTTATGGAAGCCCGCGAGTCCGGCGAGTCCTTTCCCGTTGAGATTGAAGTCTACGACCAGTTTAAGGAAGAGGGGTGATGCGCCTTGCCCTGTAAAGAGGCCGGTAAAGAAGCCGGTTTGGGTCAGCCTGTCTTGAACCTTTGGGCTTCTGCTGTCCAAACTGCGACAGCGATGATGCTCGCCGTGGGTTTAGCGGCTTGCGGCGGCGAGTCGTCGGAGCCCGCAACCCCCGCCAACAATCAGGTGCCCCTCGCCGAGCGAGTGCAAGCGGATTACGCAGCGAACCCCGACTTTTATCGCTTTAGCGACCTTGAGGCGTTGCCCGCCGATCTGATGTGGCAGGATGGTGCCGAACAGGCCGAGATTGGTTCGCCCCTGGCCAAGAAGGGCGGCACCAACTACGTCACCCTGTTTGATTTTCCGCGTACGTTTAGAACGGTCGGTCCCGACTCCAATGCCACTTTTCGTCGGTATCTGATGGATGATGTGACATTGCCGCTGGCGTTTGAGCACCCGGATACGCGGGAGTTCATTCCGGGAATTGCCATGGCCTGGTCGATCGACACGACGACGGGTACCGTATTTGTGCGCCTGGATCCCGATGCACGTTGGTCTGACGGCGAGCCCATCACCACCGATGATTTTTTCTTTACTTTCTGGTTTATGCGAACAGAGGAAATCCAATCCCCTTGGCACAATAACTGGTACAGCACTCAATTCACCCGCATCACGCGCTACAGCGATCAGGTGATGTCGGTAACCTTTGCGAACAGGAAGCCCGACTTTCCCAATCGTGTGCTAGCGCTCAGGCCAACCCCCGAGCACGCTTACGCCGACTTCGGTGATGACTTCGTCGAGCGTTACCAGTGGCGGTTTATTCCCACGACGGGTCCGTATGTATTGAAGCCAGGGGACCTTGAAAAAGGTCGCACCATCACTCTCACGCGAGATGAAAACTGGTGGGCAAAGGACAAGAAACATCATCGCTATCGTTACAACCCCGATCGACTGCATTTCAGCATCATTCGAGACAACGCAAAGCGGTTTGAGGCGTTTAAGCGCGGTGATGTGGATCAGTTTGTTATCCGAACTGCTGACTTCTGGTACGAGAAGCTGCCCGACACGGATCCGGATGTTGAGGCGGGTTACATAGCCAAATCAACGTTTTATATGCAGTACCCAAGGCCGCCTTGGGGCCTTTGGATCAACTCGTCTCAGCCATTGCTGAGCGACCAAAACGTACGACTCGGGATTCATCACGCCACCAACTGGGACGTTGTGATTGACCAGTACTTCCGAGGTGATGCCGAGCGCTTAGAAATGGCGTGGATGGGCTACCCGGGGTTCGAGCACCCGACCTTGAAAGCGCGTGGGTTTGATGTGGAGAAAGCCCAGTCCTATTTTGCCGAGGCGGGCTTTAACCAGCGCGGGTCAGACGGGGTATTAGTCAACGATAAGGGCCAACGGCTGGCATTCACGATGTCATCGGGATACGACCGCTTCACCGATTTGTTGACGATTCTCAAACAGGAGGCATTGAAAGCGGGGCTGGAGCTGCGGGTCGAGATGATGGACTCCACTGCGGCCTGGAAAAAAGTGCAGGAGAAAAAACATGAGCTGCACTTTGTGGCCTTTGCGCCGAGTCTTGAGAGTTATCCGCGGTTCTGGGATTTCTACCACTCCGAGAACGCCTATGAAAATGCTTTCCTAGAAGATGGCACGGTTAACCCCGACCGTCAGATCAAAACGCAAACCAACAATCTTGAAATCATCGCCATGCCTGAAATGGATCGGCTGATCGATGCCTATCGTGCCTCCAACGACTACGAAGAAATGAAGCAGTTAGCGTCATCAATGCGCGAGTTGCATCATGAGTATGGCTCTTTTGTACCTGGGTTCTATCGACCGTTTCGGCGCCTTGCCAATTGGCGCTGGGTAAAGTTTCCCGAGTACTTCAACCATCGATACGTGCAGATGAGCACAGTACCGGGGGAATGGTTTCTCCATTGGATCGATACCGATTTGAAGCAGCAGGTACTCAAAGCCCGAAAGAGCGGTGAGACCTATCCACCGATGATCACGGTTTACGATCAGTGGAAGTGACAATAAAGGATATATCTGAAATGGATCGTCGAATGCAGTTTGGTCGCTTCAAGCGCGGGGTTGCGCTGTTT
>CBFHHJ010000043.1:0-11239 GCA_965655505.1 Luminiphilus sp. | reverse complement strand
AACTCCTGTATTCGGCACGGGTAATTCCTTACCGTGGTTCATGGCTCGACTTCGAGTTCGACCCCAAGGATAACGTCTACGCGCGTATCGACCGTCGCCGTAAATTGCCAGCGACCGTGCTGCTGCGTGCACTGAAGTACGATTCTGAAGAGATTCTGGAGATGTTCTACGAGAACACGTCATTCCAGTTGGGTGAAGAGCACTCGGCGACGATGACCCTCGTATCAAAGCGTCTTCAGGGTGATATGGCTGCTTTTGACATCATCGCCGGCGACCAGGTGTTGGTGGAGCAGGGCCGACGTATCACTGCGCGACACATTCGCCAGC
This sequence comes from Luminiphilus sp., assembly GCA_965655505.1. GTDB lineage: Bacteria > Pseudomonadota > Gammaproteobacteria > Pseudomonadales > Halieaceae > Luminiphilus. The sequence goes on along the minus strand of CBFHHJ010000043.1, from coordinate 10,912 downwards.
TGGATGATGCCGGCGTTGAGTTTTTGGCAGTGCCCGAGGAATACCTGCTGGGTCGTCGATTGGCAAAGAACGTCATCGATACCAGCACGGGTGAAGTCCTTGTCGAGTGCAACACCGAGATCACCGAAGAAATGCTCGGCCTGTTGCGCGAGAAAAACATTGAGAATATCGAGACCATCTACACCAACGAGATTGACTGTGGTCCGTTCATCTCCGATACCCTCGCTCAAGACAGCACCCGCACGGAGCTTGAAGCGTTGGTTGAAATCTATCGCATGATGCGACCCGGCGAGCCGCCCACGAAAGAATCGGCAGAGAACCTGTTTCAGAACCTGTTCTTCTCGGCGGATCGTTATGATCTGTCCTCGGTTGGACGCATGAAGTTCAACCGTCGTCTGCATCGTGAATCATCGGTGGGTAGTGGCACCCTCGATCGTGAAGACATTGTCGATGTGTTGAAGTGCCTGGTCGGTATTCGAAACGGCAAAGGTGTGGTTGATGATATCGATCACCTCGGTAACCGTCGTATCCGCTCGGTCGGTGAGATGGCCGAAAACCAGTTCCGTGTGGGCCTGGTTCGCGTCGAGCGCGCTGTTAAAGAGCGTCTCTCGATGGCAGAGAGCGAGGGCTTGATGCCGCAAGATCTCATCAACGCCAAGCCGGTTTCAGCGGCAGTGAAAGAGTTCTTTGGTTCCAGCCAGCTGTCCCAGTTTATGGATCAGAACAACCCGCTGTCTGAAGTGACACACAAGCGTCGTGTTTCTGCGTTGGGCCCAGGTGGTCTTACCCGTGAGCGCGCAGGCTTTGAAGTGCGTGACGTTCACCCGACCCACTACGGTCGCGTTTGTCCTATTGAGACGCCGGAAGGGCCCAACATTGGTCTGATCAACTCGTTGGCGACCTATGCCCGCACCAATGAGTACGGCTTCCTTGAGTCGCCCTACCGCAAAGTGATCGATGGTGTGGTGTCAGAGGAAATTGCGTACCTGTCGGCGATCAATGAAGCCGAGCACGTGATTGCTCAGGCCTCTGCGACCCTCGACAAGAACAACAAGTTTGTCGATGACCTCATTAACGTACGGCACATGAACGAGTTCACCGTGAAGCCCGCGAGCGAAGTGGACTTCATGGATGTGTCGCCTAAGCAGGTGGTCTCGATCGCGGCAGCACTGATTCCGTTCCTCGAGCACGATGATGCGAACCGGGCCTTGATGGGCTCTAACATGCAACGTCAGGCAGTGCCGACTCTTAGGGCTGACAAGCCGCTGGTCGGAACCGGCATGGAGCGTTATGTCGCATCTGACTCCGGTGTCTGTGTGGTTGCGCGTCGCGGTGGTGTGATTGATTCGGTTGATGCCAGCCGCATCGTTGTCCGCGTTGATGCCGATAGCGTTGGTCCCGATGAAGCGCCCGTCGACATCTACAACCTGACCAAATACAAGCGTTCAAACCAGAACACCTGCATCAACCAGCGCCCGATTGTTAAGCGCGGTGACAGTGTCTCCCGGGGTGACATCCTCGCGGACGGCCCGTCGGTTGACCTGGGTGAGTTGGCACTGGGCCAGAACATGCGCATCGCGTTCATGCCCTGGAACGGCTACAACTTTGAGGATTCAATCCTCGTTTCTGAGCGTGTGGTTCAGGAAGATCGCTTTACGACGATCCACATTCAGGAATTGACCTGTATTGCCCGAGACACAAAGTTGGGACCAGAGGAAATTACCTCAGATATCCCCAACGTCGGCGAAGGCGCACTGGGCAAGCTCGACGAGTCGGGCATTGTCTACATCGGTGCTGAAGTGGACGCAGGGGACATTCTGGTCGGTAAAGTCACGCCCAAGGGCGAGACTCAGCTGACGCCAGAAGAAAAACTGCTGCGTGCAATCTTCGGTGAGAAAGCCTCTGATGTGAAAGATACCTCGCTGCGCGTACCGTCAAGCTACAAGGGTACGGTCATCGACGTGCAGGTCTTCACCCGCGATGGTCTCGAGAAAGATCATCGCGCCAAGCAGATCGAAACGGCTCAACTTGCTGATTACCGCAAAGACTTGCGCGAAGAGTTCCGCATCTACGAAGAGGCGACGTATGCGCGCCTCGCGACGCTGATCAAAGGTCAGAAGACCGTCAGCGGCGGTGGATTGGCCAAGGGCACGGCACTGACTGATGAGGTGTTGGCTGAACTGGATCGCGAGCAGTGGTTCAAGTTGAAGCTTTCCGACGCAGACCTGAATGAGCAGCTTGCTGCCGCTCAGCGATTGTTGGAAGAGCAGAATCGCCAGTTGGAAGAGCGCTTCGAGATTAAGAAGGACAAGCTCCAGAGCGGCGACGACCTCCAACCCGGCGTGTTGAAGATCGTTAAGGTCTATCTTGCCGTTAAGCGTCGCATCCAGCCAGGTGACAAGATGGCGGGACGTCACGGTAACAAGGGTGTGATCTCGGTCATTATGCCTGTTGAAGATATGCCCTTTGATGAGCGCGGTGAGCCGATCGATATCGTTCTCAACCCGCTGGGCGTACCGTCGCGTATGAACGTGGGTCAGATTCTTGAAACTCACCTGGGCATGGCGGCCCGTGGCCTTGGCATCAAGATCGACGAGATGCTGGAGCAACAGGTCAAAGTCACTCAGCTTCGCAAGTTCCTGAAGGAAATCTACTCTCATGCGAGTGACTCCCGACGGGATGCGGATATCGACAGCTTGTCCGACGACGAGTTGTTCGCACTTGCCGACAATCTGCGTAAAGGCGTACCGATGGCGACACCGGTATTCGATGGCGCTCAGGAATCATCCATTAAAGCGCTGCTGCGCATGGCGGATATCCCCGATAGCGGTCAGCTGAAGCTTTATGATGGCCGTACCGGTGACACGTTCTTGCGTCCTGTGACTGTGGGTTACATGTACATGCTCAAACTCAACCACCTGGTGGATGACAAGATGCATGCTCGCTCGACCGGTTCCTACAGCCTTGTTACGCAGCAGCCGCTCGGTGGTAAAGCACAGTTCGGTGGTCAGCGCTTCGGTGAGATGGAAGTCTGGGCGCTCGAGGCCTATGGCGCCGCTTATACCCTGCAGGAAATGCTGACGGTTAAGTCGGATGATGTGGCAGGCCGTACCAAGATGTACAAGAACATCGTCGATGGTGATCACCGCATGGAGCCGGGTATGCCCGAGTCCTTCAACGTGTTGATCAAGGAAATCCGCTCGCTCGGTATCGATATCGATCTCGAGTCCGAGTCGTCAGGCTTCTGAGGGGAGATAAACTATGAAAGATTTGCTTAACCTGCTGAGCAGGGAAAAGAACGACGATTTTGATTCAATCCGAATCGGCTTAGCGTCTCCCGAGATGGTCCGCTCATGGTCTTACGGCGAAGTTAAAAAGCCTGAGACCATCAACTATCGGACCTTCAAGCCCGAGCGAGATGGTCTGTTCTGCGCCAAGATCTTTGGCCCAGTAAAGGACTATGAGTGTCTGTGCGGTAAGTACAAGCGCCTCAAGCACCGTGGTGTGATCTGTGAGAAGTGTGGTGTCGAAGTTGCCCTCGCCAAGGTACGTCGCGAGCGCATGGGCCACATTGAACTCGCGAGCCCGGTCGCTCACATCTGGTTCCTGAAGTCACTGCCGTCGCGCATCGGTTTGCTGTTGGATATGACTCTGCGTGATATCGAGCGCATTTTGTACTTCGAATCTTACGTGGTGACTGACCCCGGTCTGTCGACCCTCGACCAAAGCCTAATGCTCAACGACGAGCAGTATTACGAGGCGATGGAAGAGTTTGGTGACGAGTTCACGGCAAAAATGGGTGCTGAAGCGATTCAGGACCTGATGATGCAGATCGACATCACTTCTGAAGTCGAGCGTCTGCGTGAAGAGATTCCCGCCACCAACTCTGAAACCAAGATCAAGAAGCTGTCTAAGCGCCTCAAGCTGCTTGAAGCCTTCGCGACTTCGGGTAACAAGCCTGAGTGGATGATTCTGAATGCGCTGCCGGTCCTACCGCCAGATCTGCGTCCGCTGGTACCGCTTGATGGCGGCCGGTTTGCGACCTCTGATCTGAATGACCTGTATCGCCGGGTGATCAACCGAAACAACCGTTTGAAGCGGCTGTTGGACCTGAACGCCCCTGACATCATCGTGCGCAACGAAAAGCGCATGCTGCAGGAAGCGGTTGATGCGCTGCTGGATAACGGCCGACGCGGTCGTGCGATTACGGGCTCTAACAAGCGTCCGCTGAAGTCTCTCGCTGACATGATCAAAGGTAAGCAAGGTCGATTCCGTCAGAACCTGTTGGGTAAGCGGGTCGATTACTCAGGTCGTTCGGTCATTGTGACCGGTCCGACACTGCGTCTTCATCAGTGTGGTCTGCCCAAGAAAATGGCCCTGGAACTGTTCAAGCCGTTCATCTTTGGCAAGCTTGAGCATCGTGGTTTGGCCAGCACTATCAAGGCCGCCAAGAAGATGGTTGAGCGCGAGCCACCGGAAGTGTGGGATATCCTCGCTGAGGTTATTCGCGAGCACCCTGTGTTGCTTAACCGTGCGCCGACCTTGCACCGACTGGGTATCCAGGCGTTCGAGCCGGTACTGATTGAAGGTAAAGCGATTCAGCTGCACCCGCTGGTTTGTGCGGCATACAACGCTGACTTCGACGGTGACCAAATGGCGGTCCACGTACCGTTGACCCTGGAAGCTCAGCTCGAAGCCCGTGCCTTGATGATGTCGACCAACAACATCCTGTCACCGGCGTCTGGCGATCCGATCATCGTGCCGTCTCAGGACGTGGTTTTGGGTCTGTATTTCATGACTCGCGAGCGTGTTAATGCGCTGGGCGAAGGCATGGTGTTTGCCGACCCAACCGAAGTTGAGCGCGCTTATGCGGGCGGCCAGGTTCACCTGCAGGCGCGCATCAAAGTTCGCGTTAAAGAAACGTTGCACAGCTACGACGAAGAGCCCGAGCACCGTCAGCGCATCGTAGAGACCACCGTTGGTCGTACTTTGCTCTGGGGCATCGTGCCTGCTGGCCTGTCATTTGACCTGATCAACCAGCCAATGGTTAAAAAGGCCATCTCGCGGGTGATCAACCACTGCTACCGCGTGGTCGGTCTCAAGTCGACTGTCGTGTTCGCAGATAAGCTGATGTACACCGGTTACGAGTACTCGACCAAGTCGGGCTCATCGATCGGCGTTAACGATTTCGAGATTCCTGAAGCGAAGGCTGCCCTGATCGAAAAAGCCTACGATGAAGTGAAAGAAATCGAACAGCAGTACTCGGCTGGTCTTGTGACGCAAGGCGAGAAATACAACAAGGTGATCGATATTTGGTCGCGTACCAACGATCTGGTATCGAAGTCGATGATGGCCAACCTCTCGAAAGAGATGGTGACCAACCGCGACGGCGAGGAAGAAGAGCAGAGCTCGTTCAACTCCGTGTATATGTATGCGGATTCGGGTGCTCGTGGTTCCCCCGCTCAGATTCGTCAGTTGGCGGGTATGCGTGGTCTGATGGCCAAGCCTGACGGCTCGATCATTGAGACGCCAATCGTGGCGAACTTCCGCGAAGGTCTGAACGTACTTCAGTACTTCATCTCGACCCACGGGGCCCGTAAGGGTCTTGCTGATACCGCACTGAAGACCGCGAACTCGGGTTACCTGACCCGTCGTCTGGTCGATGTGGCTCAGGACGTTGTTGTCACCGAGGAAGATTGCGGCACCGACGAAGGTCTGCTGATGACGCCGGTCATTGATGGTGGTGACATCATCGAAACCTTGGTCGATCGCGTCTTGGGTCGTATCGTCGCGCATGATGTTTGCAAGCCTGGTACCGACGAAGTGGTACTCGAAGCGGGCACCATGGTCGACGAGCTTCTGACGATTAAGCTCGAAGAGTTGGGTATTGATGAAGTGACCGTGCGTTCACCCATCACCTGTAAGACCCGTCATGGTATTTGCTCGACCTGTTACGGTCGTGACCTTGGTCGTGGCCATCAGGTGAACATGGGTGAGGCGATCGGTGTCGTTGCAGCCCAGTCTATTGGTGAGCCCGGCACACAGCTGACCATGCGTACCTTCCACATTGGTGGTGCGGCGTCCGGTCAGGCAGCCCAAGACAACATTCAGGTGAACTCTGACGGTGTCGTTAAGTTGCACAACATCAAGGTTGTCGATCGTTCCGATGGCTCTTTGGTTGCTGTGTCACGTTCGGGTGAGCTGTCCCTGTTGGATGGGGTTGGTCGTGAGCGTGAGCGTTATAAAGTGCCTTACGGTGCGGTGATTAAAGTCCGTGATGACGCCAAGGTTGAAGCCGGCGATATCGTTGCGAACTGGGATCCCCACACGCACCCCATCATCACTGAGGTTGCGGGTACCGTTAAGTTCAGCGGTATGGACGAAGGCGTCACCATTAAGCGTCAAACCGACGAGTTCACGGGTCTGTCCAGCATTTCGGTGATGGAGCAGGGTGAGCGACCAACTGCGGGTAAGGATATCCGTCCTGCAGTGACACTGGTTGACTCGAAGGGCAAGGAGCTGACGCTTGCAGGTACCAACGTACCGGCGCATTACTTCCTACCCTCGAACGCGATGGTTAACCTCGAAGATGGTGCCAGCGTGGGTGTCGGTGACATCATCGCGCGTATTCCGCAGGAAGGTTCCAAGACTCGGGACATTACCGGTGGTCTACCGCGGGTTGCGGATCTGTTCGAAGCACGTAAGCCCAAAGAGCCAGCAATTCTTGCTGAGATCTCGGGTACCGTGAGCTTCGGTAAAGAAACCAAGGGTAAGCGTCGCCTTATCATCACGCCAACCGATAGCTCAACATTGCCTGACGGTTCCGATCACTACGAAGAGTTGATTCCAAAGTGGCGTCAGCTGTCGGTATTCGAAGGTGAACAGGTCGCCAAGGGTGAAGTAGTATCAGAGGGACCATTGAGTCCTCACGATATTCTGCGCCTCAAAGGCATTGCCGAGTTGGCGAAGTACATCGTCAATGAGATTCAGGAGGTTTACCGCCTGCAGGGTGTGAAGATCAACGATAAGCACATCGAAATTATTGTTCGTCAGATGTTGCGTAAGGTGATTATTGCAAGCTCGGGTGAATCTAGCCTGATCAAAGGTGAGCAGGTTGAGTACACCACCTTCCTCGAAGAGTGCGAGCGTCTTGAAGCGAAGGGCCTGATCTCGCCGACGGCGGACCGCGAATTGCTGGGTATTACCAAGGCATCGCTGGCGACCGAGAGCTTTATCTCGGCGGCATCGTTCCAGGAAACTACCCGCGTTCTGACCGAAGCGGCGGTAACCGGCAAGCGCGACTACCTCCGTGGTCTCAAAGAGAACGTCATTGTGGGTCGTTTGATCCCAGCCGGTACCGGCTTGACGTATCACGAAGAGCGTCGACGCAAGAAGATGGATGGCGACAGCCTGCAGTTGACCATGTCGGACGAGGAGTTCACCGAGAGCTTCGCGGAAGAGATGGAAAAGGTAGAAGCCGAGAGCGAATAAGCGTTTTTGGCGAAGACAGCGGAACAGCGCCTTTCGGGGCGCTTTTTCTGTCAGGAAATCCCAGTTGACCAATAGGGTGCACATCTTTAGAATGCGCGCTCTTTTATTTGGGGGCAGTGCCTCCATCGAATTTCGGAGCTTTTGAATGGCAACAATTAACCAGCTCGTGCGAAAGCCGCGCAAGCGTAAGGTCATGAAGAGTGGTGTACCCGCACTTCAAGCCTGTCCCCAGCGTCGCGGTGTATGTACCCGCGTTTACACCACTACACCTAAGAAGCCTAACTCGGCACTGCGTAAAGTCTGCCGTGTTCGACTGACCAACGGTTTTGAAGTGTCTTCTTACATCGGTGGTGAAGGCCACAACCTCCAGGAGCACAGCGTTGTGCTGATTCGTGGCGGTCGTGTGAAAGATCTTCCTGGTGTGCGTTATCACACTGTTCGCGGCAGCCTCGATACCTCGGGCGTTGCGGATCGTCGTAAGGGCCGTTCTAAGTACGGCGCTAAGCGACCTAAGTAAGTTTAAGCAACACCAGTAATACACCCTGCTTACCGCTGTGGCGGTGATCAGGTACAACGAGTCGGCCAAGTGCCGACAGTAAGGCCGGGTCATACGTGCCCGGGTAACCCTGAAGAAAAAAGGTAATTCCAATGCCAAGAAGACGCGTTGTCGCCAAACGTGAAGTCCTGCCCGATCCCAAGTTCGGCAATCCTACTCTCGCGAAGTTCATGAACCACGTTATGGTCAGCGGTAAGAAATCGACTGCTGAGTCCATTGTTTACGGTGCACTGACCCTCGTTGAAGAGCGCACTAAGCGTGACCCCATCGAAGTATTTGACGAAGCACTCGAAAACATCGCCCCTATGGTCGAAGTGAAGAGCCGTCGTGTTGGTGGTGCAACCTACCAGGTACCGGTTGAAGTACGTCCTGCCCGCCGTATCGCGCTGTCTATGCGCTGGTTGGTTGACTACGCCCGTAATCGTGGTGAGAAGTCTATGCGTCAGCGTCTTGCTGGCGAGATCGTTGATGCGTCCGCAGGTAAGGGCAACGCAGTGAAGAAGCGTGAAGACGTGCACCGTATGGCTGAAGCCAACAAGGCGTTCTCGCACTTCCGATTCTGATTGCCGGTCTGACGCTCTTTTTCTGAGGAACCCTCTGTGGCTCGCAAGACTCCGATACAGCGATATCGAAACATCGGTATCTGCGCTCATGTGGATGCGGGTAAAACCACGACCACTGAGCGTGTGCTGTTCTATACGGGTCTATCTCACAAAATAGGCGAAGTACACGACGGTGCTGCCACCATGGACTGGATGGAGCAGGAGCAAGAGCGGGGTATTACCATTACCTCAGCGGCCACTACCTGCTTCTGGTCTGGCATGTACCAGCAGTACGAGCAACACCGCGTCAACATCATTGATACCCCCGGGCACGTCGACTTCACCATTGAAGTCGAGCGCTCTCTCCGAGTGCTCGATGGTGCCGTTGTGGTGTTGTGCGGTTCATCGGGGGTTCAGCCCCAGACCGAGACAGTATGGCGCCAGGCCAACAAGTACGAAGTGCCACGCATGGTGTTCGTCAACAAGATGGACCGAGCGGGCGCCAGCTTTGAGCGCGTTATCGAGCAGTTGCGCGAGCGACTCGGCTGTAACGCCGTTCCAATTCAGTTGACCATTGGTGCCGAGGAAAACTTCCGTGGCGTAGTGGATCTGGTAAAGCGCAAAGCCATCATCTGGAATGAGGCCGATCAGGGCATGACCTTCGAGTACGCGGATATTCCCGCTGAGCTTGAAGATCAGGTCGACGAGATGCGTGAGTACATGATCGAAGCTGCAGCTGAAGCCGACGATGAACTCATGAATAAGTACCTGGAGGGCGGCGAGCTCACCGAAGACGAGATCAAACGTGGTTTGCGTATCCGGACCCTTGCCAATGAGATCGTCCCCGTTCTAGGTGGTTCAGCGTTTAAGAACAAAGGTGTGCAAGCGGTGCTCGATGCGGTCATCGAATATCTGCCGTCGCCCACCGAAGTGAAAGCGATTGAAGGCACCCGTCAAGACGGCGAAACCGTGGTTGCCCGGGAATCCGATGACGATGCCCCGTTTGCGGCGCTCGCGTTTAAAATCGCTACGGATCCCTTCGTGGGAACACTGACATTTTTCCGGGTCTATTCGGGTACCCTCGAGAGTGGTACTGCGGTATTTAACTCGGTCAAAGAAAAGAAAGAGCGGGTTGGTCGTATGGTGCAAATGCACTCGAACAGCCGCGAAGAAATCAAAGAAGTGCGCGCCGGTGATATTGCTGCCGCAATCGGCCTCAAAGATGTGACCACCGGCGACACTCTGTGTGCTGCCAATGACGTGGTTATTCTCGAGCGTATGGAGTTCCCCGAGCCGGTGATTTCGGTGGCGGTCGAGCCCCGTTCGCAGGCGGACCAAGAAAAAATGGGTGTGGCCTTGGGCAAGCTTGCGCAAGAAGACCCGTCGTTCCGCGTGAAGACCGATGAGGAAACGGGCCAGACAATTATCTCGGGTATGGGTGAATTGCACCTCGATATCATCGTTGACCGTATGCGTCGCGAGTTCAATGTCGAAGCGAACATTGGTAAGCCTCAAGTGGCCTATCGCGAGCGCATCCGCAACACATCAGAGATTGAAGGTAAGTTTGTTCGCCAGTCGGGTGGTCGTGGCCAGTACGGTCACGTTTGGGTCAAGTATGAGCCCGGTGAAGATGGCGCGGCGGAAGGCCTCGAGTTCGTCAACGAAATTGTCGGCGGCACCATTCCGAAAGAATACATTCCGGCGATCCAGAAAGGCATCGAAGAGCAGATGCAAAATGGTGTGTTGGCGGGTTATCCCCTACTGGGTTTGAAGGCAACGCTGTATGACGGTTCGTTCCATGATGTGGACTCGAATGAAATGGCGTTTAAAATTGCCGCCAGCATGGCGACCAAGAAATTAGCCACCGAGGGCGGCGCGGTGCTGCTCGAGCCCATGATGAAGGTCGAGGTCGTGACCCCCGAAGAAAACATGGGTGACGTCGTTGGCGATCTGAATCGCCGTCGCGGCATGATTTTGGGCATGGAGGAAAGCGTCTCTGGCAAGGTGATTAATGCCGAGGTGCCGCTGGCTGAGATGTTTGGTTACGCCACCGATTTACGTAGCGCGACCCAAGGTCGTGCCACGTACACCATGGAATTTTCCAAGTATGCGGATGCGCCGAATAACGTCGCTGAAGCTATTATTTCAAAAAACCAGACGGGCTAATCCGTCTAATCAACCATAGAGGGACTGACAGTGTCGAAGGAATCATTTGAGCGTTCGAAGCCCCACGTGAACGTGGGCACGATTGGGCACGTAGACCACGGTAAGACGACGCTGACAGCGGCGTTGACGCGTGTGTGCTCGGAAGTATTTGGCGGAG
>CBFHHJ010000042.1:0-11257 GCA_965655505.1 Luminiphilus sp. | reverse complement strand
AGCAGGTGGAAGCGATGGTCGAGGCCAGTAAGCGCTAAGACCATAACCAGAAATCATTGTTGCTTCCGCCTGCGATTACCTACAATTGTCATACGCAAGTGATACGCCTCGGAGTCTTGAATGTTAGCTGACTACGCCCTGCTGTTGGTCGGGGCGGTGCTCGTCAACAATTTTGTACTGGTACAGTTTTTAGGACTGTGCCCGTTCATGGGCGTGTCTAATAAGCTGGAAACAGCCATGGGTATGTCAGCGGCGACGACCTTCGTACTGACCTTGGCGTCGGTGTGCAGCTATCTCACCTATAACTATCTGTTGGTACCGCTCGATCTCACCTACCTTCGCACTATTAGCTTCATTTTGGTGATCGCCGTGGTGGTGCAGTTCACCGAAATGGTCGTACGCAAATCGAGCCCTTTACTGCACCGGGTTTTAGGCGTCTACCTTCCCTTAATCACGACCAATTGTGCGGTACTGGGCGTTGCGCTGCTCAATATCAACAAGTCACATAGCTTTACCCAATCGTTGTTTTACGGCTTTGGAGCTGCGGTGGGCTTTTCGCTGGTATTGGTATTGTTCGCAGCAATGCGTGAGCGGCTCACGGTGGCTGATATTCCAGAGCCGTTTCAAGGGGCAGCGATCGGCATGATTACTGCTGGCTTGGCATCGCTTGCTTTTATGGGCTTTGCGGGGTTGGTGTAGCCGGTGTTGGACCTCCTCAACAGCAATCCACTGCTTGCCGCGCTCGCTGCGCTGCTGGCTCTTGGCCTGTTTTTTGGCGCGCTTCTGGGGTTTGCCGCGGTGAAGTTCAAGACCGAGGGCAACCCACTCGCGGATCAGATCAATCAGGTGCTACCGCAAACCCAGTGTGGGCAATGCGGTTATCCCGGCTGCCGACCCTATGCCGAGGCCATTGTCGATGGCGATGCCATCAACAAATGTCCTCCGGGCGGACAGGAGACCATCGACGCGCTTGCGGACTTACTTGATGTGGAACCCGAGCCCCTTGATGCCGAGCACGGGGTAGAGAAAGAGCCTACGGTCGCTGTCATCCGTGAGGACGAGTGCATCGGCTGCACCAAATGCATTCAGGCGTGCCCGGTAGATGCAATCTTGGGCGCGGCAAAACAAATGCACACAGTCATTGCAGACGAGTGCACGGGCTGCGACCTATGTGTTGAACCCTGCCCCGTGGATTGTATCGATATGCTGCCGCGAAAAGGTGGTATCGCTCATTGGCAATGGCCCATGCCCAAAACTGAGACCGAAACCGATGGCCCGGTCATTATCGCGTCCGATCGGGAGGCTGCATGAGAGTCGTGCATGACATTCATGGGGGTATTCATCCGCCCGAAGAAAAATCCTTGTCGAATCCGGGCACTGTGCTCGATGCAGGGATCCCCGAAAGGCTAGTTTTACCGTTGAGCCAGCATATTGGCGCACCCGCCTCAGCGGTTGTGACAGTCGGCGATCGTGTACTCGCTGGACAACTACTTGCCCGAGCAGAGAGCACCGTGAGCGCAGCGGTTCACGCACCCACGTCGGGTCAGATCACCGCCATTGAACAGCGCGCTGTGCCACACCCGTCTGGGCTCCACAACTGGTGTATTGAGCTGACACCTGACGGTGATGATGAATGGCAAGAGCTGATTCCTGGGCGGGATTTTAGAAGCATTGAACCCTACGAGTTAGTGCAGAAGGTCCGCGAGGCAGGCGTGGCGGGTTTGGGTGGTGCCGGCTTCCCCACCGCCGTGAAACTGCTGGCCCGCGAAGGCCAGAAAATTCAGACATTGATAATCAACGGCACCGAGTGCGAACCCTACATTACCGCCGACGACACACTGATGCAGGCGGATGCTGCGGGAATCGTTGAGGGCGCAGAGATCCTCGCTTATATTTCTGGCGCCCAAGAAATTCTCTTTGGCGTCGAGGACAACAAGCCCGCCGCGCTCGCTGCCATTCAGGCCGCCGTGGCCAATTCGGACAGCGCACTCGATCGCGAAGTCATGAGCTTCCCAACCAAATACCCATCAGGGGGCGAGAAACAGCTGATTGAGATCCTCACCGGCCAGCAAGTGCCCAGCGGCAAGTTGCCCGCAGACATCGGTATGCTCTGCCAAAACCCCGGCACCGCGGTGGCTGTGCGGGATGCGATCGTTCACGGTAAACCCTTAACCGAGCGGATAGTGACGCTAACGGGTCGTGCGCTATCAAAGCCCGGCAATTATCGAACGCGACTTGGAACCCCTATCAGTCACCTGCTCGCGCTTGCCGGCTTCCAATCAGCCGGCAGGGAGCAGCGACTGATCCACGGGGGGCCTATGATGGGCTTCGCTCTCGACAACGACAGCGTTTCAATCATTAAAACCACCAACTGCATTCTTGCGCCGACTGCCGAAGAGTTACCGCTGCCACCAGCCCCACAAGCTTGTATTCGCTGCGGTCTGTGTGCCGAGGCCTGTCCGGCGTCACTACTGCCCCAACAGCTCTACTGGTACGCGCGCGCGAAAGATCAGAAGCAGCTCGAACAGCACAATCTGTTCGATTGTATCGAGTGCGGCGCCTGTTCCTGGGTCTGTCCTAGCAGCATTCCGCTAGTCCAGTTTTATCGTTCCGCCAAGGCTGGGATTGTTGAATCCCGCCAGGAAAAGTCGCGTTCAGATCGCTCGAGGGCGCGTTTTGAAGCGCGACAAGAGCGAGTTGCTCGAGAAGCTGCCGAGCGCGAGGCCAAACGCGCAGCACGCAAAGCGGCCGCCCAAAAGAAAGCCGAGGGCGACGGTGGAGAAGATCCAGTACAAGCAGCAATCGCGCGAGCGAAAGCGCGCAAAGCGGAATCTGAGGGTAGCGATTCGTGAGCTTTCTTCGTATCACTTCACCTCACGGACACGGCCCGTTAAGCACCGCGCAAGTGATGAAGGCGGTTCTTTTGGCGACCCTTCCTGGCGTGATCGCGCTGACCTGGTTTTTCGGCCCGGGCACGATTATCAACATTATTTTTGGTGGTTTGCTTGCGGTGGCATTTGAGTTCATCGCCATCCGTCTGCGCGATCGCAACCCCACGCTTTATTTACGTGACTTCAGCGTATTGGTCACGTCGACGTTACTGTGTATTGCGCTCCCGCCCTACTCCCCGTGGTGGCTGATCGCCGTAGGCATAGGATCATCCGTCATCTTAGGTAAGCATTTGTTTGGCGGGCTTGGGTACAACCCCTTTAACCCAGCCATGGTCGGCTATGTTGTGCTGCTTATCTCCTTTCCTTTGCAGATGTCGAGCTGGACAACGCCCCGTGGGCTCGCGGACACACCCTCCATCATGGACGGTATGGCAGCGTTGTTCGCATTCCAGTCTGCTGGTATTGATGGCACAACCATGGCCACACCGCTGGACGTTCTGCGACAGAACAAAGGCATGCTGATTGATGACCTTTATCAACAAACGCCTCAGTTCGGCCAGTGGGCGGGAGTGGGTTGGGAGTGGGTCAATATCGCCTTTCTTGCGGGCGGTATCTGGCTGCTCTATCAGCGAATTTTCACCTGGCATGCGCCGATTGCGATGCTGGCAGCGGTGGGTTTGTGCGCAGCCGTGGGCTATGACGGCGGTAGCTCCGTAAGCGGCGGCTCACCTCTATTTCACTGGCTTAGCGGCGCGACGATGTTCGGGGCCTTTTTCATAATCACTGACCCTGTGAGTTCTGCTGTGTCTAACCGCGGCCGGTTAATCTTTGGTGCCCTCATTGGCGTATTGCTCTACATCATTCGGGTGGAAGGTAACTACCCGGACGCACTGGCGTTTGCCGTCCTGATCATGAATTTTGCAGCGCCATTCATAGATCAATACACCCAGCCGAAAACCTACGGTCATTCCGGAGGCGAGTCGTGAGCATCGCGGGTGCCATGTCGCGTAGCAGCCTGTTGCTGGGTGGGTTCGCAGCGCTAACCGCCGCGCTCATTGCGTGGACCTTCTTGCTCACCCGTGAGGATATCGCGCGTGCAGAACGTGAAGCAGAAGCGAAACAGCTGCTCCAATTGTTTCCAGCTGCGACCCACGATAACAGTTTGATTGATGATCGATTCACAGTCCCTAAGAATACGCCGCTACTTGAGCTTCGCAGTGATCGGTATGGCTATGTGGCGAAAATGGGTGGCGAAACCGTCGGTGTCATCCTGCCGGCAACCGCCCGAGATGGATACTCGGGTGACATCCGTCTATTGGTTGGCATCACATCAGATGGTTCCGTTGCAGGTGTCCGGGTGGTTACTCATCGGGAAACTCCGGGGCTTGGAGACGCGATCGATCTCAACAAATCCAACTGGATTTTAGGCTTTGATGGTTACTCCCTCGACAATCCTCAGGCCGATGGATGGGCCGTCAAAAAAGACGGCGGCATTTTCGATCAATTTACGGGCGCCACGGTCACACCGCGCGCAGTGGTCGAGGCCACCCGAAAAGCGCTTGAGTATGCAGAGACTCACCAAACCACACTGTTTCCCGAATTGGATGCCACGTACAGCGAGGCCACACTATGAGCGATGTGTCTTATCGCACGCTGACTAACAACGGTCTGTGGAAAAACAACCCGGCTTTAGTGCAGTTGTTAGGTCTTTGTCCGTTACTGGCTGTAACCGCGTCGGTGGTCAATGCACTTGGTCTGGCAGTAGCAACGTTGTTTGTCTTGGTCACCTCGAATCTGTGCGTTGCGCTTATCCGAAATGTCGTCTCAGACACCGTTAGGTTACCGGCATTTGTCATGATCATTGCCGCTGCCGTCACTGCCACCGAGCTGTTGATGCAGGCATATACCTACGAGTTGTACCAAGTGCTTGGCATCTTCTTGCCGCTGATCACGACCAACTGCGTCATCCTCGGTCGCGCCGATGCCTTTGCGTCGAAGAATCCCGTCCTGCCCTCAGTGTATGACGGCTTCGTCATGGGGGTTGGCTTTGGTGCGGTGCTACTCGTGCTTGGCGGGATTCGAGAGCTTCTGGGCACTGGCGGGCTGTTCGCCAATATGCAGTTGCTGTTTGGGGAGACCGCGAGGGATTGGCACATCACCTTGATTGCTGATTACCAGTCCTTTTTGTTGGCGATACTGCCCCCGGGGGCGTTCATCGTCACCGGGTTTCTCATCGCCATTAAAAATAGAATCGATACCGAACTCGGGGCTCGGGCTGCCCGTCACCGTGAAGCCGTTGTTCCCGGCAACAAGCGGGTCAGGGTAACCGGTAAAATCTCGTAGCCTGCCAACCGGCAGGTCCCCGAGCGTAGCAGTCTCGCTAGGCTATAAAAGCTATAGGGTCGACTATCGAAGCGGCTACCGAAACGGTTACCGAAACTGCTATCCAAGGTGATAAAGCACGGTGCCGGTACCCGTTAATGACTAGCGCTTTCCACTGGCGAGTCACCCAAGACTAACGTGCCCAGCAGTTCCTCAACAGCCCCATCGTCCATCCCGGCATTTTCAAGATCACACACGTAGGTGATGTAGAGCAGCACGGGGCCGGTGGCGACGTACCACTCGCGGATGTGGGCGTCATCTTCAGAAAAGTCTCCCGAAACACCGGCAAATGCCCCGAGTGATACCTGCGACCAGTCGCGGACTTCGGGAGATTCTTCCCGTGCCATGAGCTTAAGCTCGCCGGCATCAACATCGCCGTCTGATTTACACAGCGTGGTGACCTCTATTTCGCCGACTTCGTCATTATCAGCAATCCGCACAATGTCGTCCTCTTGCTCTGCCCACCATTCGGGGGGAAGGAGGAGACACCAGTGTTCGGTTTCAAGTATGTTCATGAGACGCCTTGCTGCTCGTAGGACAGGGTAATCGTCAGAGTTAATAGCCGGACCTGATTGTCAGTCCTATTATTTAGCGCTGACGCTTAGAGCCAACATTAATGCCTAATGTTCAGGCCTAACGTTAAGAGCCATGAGAATCGCATCCTCACTACCCTCTTGAGAACGGTAATAATGCCGTCGGCTACCAACAATCAAAAAGCCCAATCGGTCATAAAGGCGACGCGCAGCCTGGTTACCAGCCCTAACTTCCAGATGGAAATGGCGAACCCCTTCAGCTGCCAGAGACTCGATTGCAAACTTCAGTAGTTGAGTACCGATTCTCTGTCCTCGATGAGACGGCAACACCCGGATATCGACGACATCCGCCTCATCAGCGGCAAACGATAAGAACATTGCTCCAGTAATCAGACTGTCCTCGTTCGCACTCTCGGGGGCAGTCTCACGCCCAATCTCGGGTGCAGTCTCGCACTCACTCCCATACGCACTCTCGCACGCAATGTAGGCCCGCCCATTGGATTGCTTTAGAAGCGTAGTCAGGAAGCCTATGGATGGGCCATCGCTATCGTGATAAAGATCGGAGAGCGATTCATTAGCTGCAGAATCCGCCAGCGAGTATCGCTGAAACTCAGCCACCGGCGCGGCAATGCTTCAACACCGACCAGGCGGTCTTCTTGTGCTCAGCGTCAGTTAGCATCTGCAAGGTGGAGGGAATGGTGACCACTGGCATGCCGGGCGGGGCTTGCAAGTATTCCGCTGTGTCGCCCCCCATAATGACTAGCCCGGCGGCAGCTGATTCAACTGCAAATCGTTCGAGCTGACCCGAAACAGCATGCTGAGCGGCCTCTTGATGTTGAGGCAAATGTGGATGATCGCGAATTGGCCAATCGAACTGACGGTGCGCTAACTGAACTTTGGCCCCAGCAACGGCTCGCGCCATGCCCTGAACGAGCTGTAACTGCTCGCGCCTTATTAATCCATCGGCCAGGTGCTCGACCCACAACCAGCCACCCGCCGATGCTAGCAGCAGCTGAAAAGTCACCGAGACTGGCTGAGATTCCACGCCTCGATTCGGCGCCGTGGTCGCCGGTTCGGGATTCACGATTTTTGATGGCGCACTTGGGGGCGCATTAGCAGGCGCATTTGAAGGGGACAAGTTCGACAGGGAGGCACGCAATGCCGCTAATTCTGGCCCGGACGCGGGTTTATCTGCGGCCGTCCGCCCTGATTTGGTCTCAGCAGGCGCCGACCCGCCAGTAGATTCGCCCGATAACTCTAGGGCGGCTTCCGGCGCGACCCGCCGAATCGCCACGGCGGCGCCGGGCCAGTCCCGTCGGCTAACTAGGGGCTCAATGCCCAGCTGGACTAAACGAGCACGGCGCAATCTTTCCTGCTGCAGCTGGCTGTCGGTTGCCACATGGAGGGAGTCAATGGTCATGAATGAAGTGTCGCATGAAGCGTCTCTAGGCTAAAGCAGGAACAGTAATACGGGTCACCGGATGCAGCATTAAGTCCAGCGCCACCCCCAGCGCGAGAAAAATCGAATAGCACCCGTTACAAACAATCGAATATGTTGCAATCCTTTGCGGGAGGCGTTGCCGCCATGATGAACGATCTTCATCGGTGGAAAGCGAACCACCCGCCCGTGCGCAGCGAGGCGCAAAGAGAGATCATAATCTTCAAAATAGAGGAAAAAACGCTCATCGAAACCGCCTACCTCCCGCAGAGCATCCGCTCGTAGCAGCATACAACAACCGGAAATCAGCGTGACATCTTGAGGCAGCGGCTCATCGTTCAGATCACGCAGTTCATAATGGGCAAGCTCTTGATCAAATCGTCGATTCAACCACCCTACATTTAAGGCTCGAATGAGTAACACGGTCGCCGACGGGTAACGCTTGGCCAAATACTCCTCCGCACCGTCACTGCCAGTAACCCGCGGCGCCAGAGCGATGATATTCGGCTGCGCCTGCAGTTCAGCTATTCCCTGACTGAGCGCATCCTCAGCCAGTTCGACATCGGGGTTCAGCACCAAATGGTAGTCACTTTCTTTTGATATCGCCTGATTGTGACCGGCACCATAGCCCCGATTGCACTCAGCCACCCGAAATTCATACTTGAGACTACGATTTCCCAACACTTCTCGACACATGTCTCGAGCGGAGGCGGCATAAACAGCGCACTGACTCTGGTCTATCACCGTGATCGAAGCCGCCACTTCGGCAGAAATCAACGCGCGAGATAGGCAGTCGAGGGTCGCATGCACATGCTCAAGGGCGCTGTGATGCAGCACCACCGACACGCTCAGCAATGGTGGCTCGGTGAACTGAAGCGGGTTATGGGTGTGCTGGGCGGGTTTTGCAGGCATCCCACTAGAATAACAGCGACCCAACTGAGGGCGAAGTGTCAATTGAGGCGCCAGGCCGTTTCGGAGTCAGCCCTGCGGCCCCGAACAATCTCGACATTTTTTCCCATCAACAAACAAGCCTTTTTTACTCAAATGCCATGGTATGGTTTACATCTGAAACGGGTGGCAGCAGCTGCTCAGAGAGAACTAGCGCGGAGACAACGTGATGCTCGATCGGTGGTTTGGGGCGACAACCCGATTCTCTATTTGGCTTATGACAGCGGTAGCACTCACCGCCTGTGGTGGTGGCGGAGACGGCGTCGGCAGCGGCGGGTTTCTGGGTGGTGGCGGCAGTGAGGAAGTTGCCGAGTGGTCGGTGGCGATATCACTGACCGACGCCGACGGTAATCCTGTCACAACACTCCAAGGCAACAGCACGGCCACGCTCTCTGTTACCGTAACGGATACCTCAGATGAATCCGCCATAGCGAGCGAAGTTGTGTCGCTCAGCGGCGAGCTGGTAACCATTGCACCAGCCAGTGGCACCCGAACGACTGATGCATCAGGTATCGCTCAGTTCACCATTACCGCGGGTAACATCTCTGGTGCTGGAACGCTGACAGCTTCCACCGAATCTCCTTCCGGCACCGTTGAAGCGGTGCTTAATTTTAATGTCGAAGCTGACACGTTGTTGATCTCCTCGGCCTTACTCGACGATGACGGCAATGGCATAACGAAGGTCGACCCGCTCACTCCAGGGGTTTATACCGTGACGCTGACCAACGACAGTGGTGACCCCGTCTCGGGTACTGTAGTCAGCGCGACCACCACGATCGGTTTACTGCTTCCCGACTCAGGCACTGCTCTCACCAACGAGATGGGTGTTGCTAGCTTCTCAATACAATCTGATGGCACAACCGGCGCAGGCACCTTGACTGGGTCTGTCACCGCGGCTGACACCACAATCGAATCCAGCGTGAACTTTGAGTTGGACAATGACCTCCCTTACACGCTGACGCCCACTTTCTTAGACGCCGCGGATGAGCCTGTCGACGTCGTTGATACCCTCGAACCCTTCACGCTCAGTGTGTCCGTTATCAATAACCGAACAGGCGATCCGGTACCTTTTCAAACGGTTGTCGCCGACATTGGCGAGTTAGGCACCATCACGCCCACGACTGGCGAGTCCTCCACCGATGCTGACGGCGTGGCGACCTTCTCTGTGCTCACGGGCGGGACGATAGGATCTTTCCCTGTGGTGGTCTCGACAACGCTTGCAGGTGGGTCGGCCTCGGGCGAGGGCTCCATCAATGTAATCCAAGCGGTGCGCAAGCTCGGCTATTTTGACAACGGCGTGTTCGTTGACGGCGTGATTCAAGTTGAGCCCGCCAAGCAATTATCGCCCACAGGCACGGCGGCACTTACGCTTGCGGTCGTAGATGAAAACGATGAACGCGCAACCTCGGCTGAAACTGTCACCATTACTAGTGAGTGCTTGTTTGGTGAACAGGCTACCCTTGATCCAGCGAGCCCAATTGTCTTTTCCTCGCAGGTAACGGTCAGCTATACCGCCGCCGGTTGCTCCGGTGCCGACGAGATCACGGCAACACTGGATTCGACGGGCGCAACAGCGGTGGGAACCATCGAGATATCTCAGCTTGATGCGCAGGCCATCAGCTTTGAGGCTGCCACACCCGAATTGATCGGCCTTCGTGATACCGGCAATGCCACAGACCTCACCGAGAAGTCGACCGTCACCTTCAAAGTCACCGATCTCGATGGCAACGCCGTCAGCAACGTGAAAGTCGACTTTGAATTGTCTTCAACGATTGGCGGTATCGCACTGAGCTGTTTGGATCAGCCCGAATGCAGCTACCCAAGCCCCGAGGACAGTGCACTTGGGCGCTCCACGACCGGCACCGACCGTACTGATCTTGATGGCATTGCAAGCGTTGAGTTGCTCTCAGGTTACGTGGCCACGGCGGTCCGGGTAATTGCCTACATCGACCTGGACGAAGATGGCGTTAAAGACACCAACGAGCCCCAAACAACCTCTAAAGGGTTGGTGATCACGACAGGGTTACCCGATCAGAATTCGATCAGTTTGTCCTCGTCACTCCTCAACGTCGAGGGTGCTTACGACACGGATGGTAAAACCGCTGAAGTGACCGTTCGGATGGCTGACAAGTTCAACAACCCAGTACCCGATGGTACTCAGGCGGTGTTCACCACTGAATACGGCTCGATTGTTGGCAGCTGTGTGACCACCGATGGTGCATGTGTAGTGACATGGACAAGCCAATCACCACGGACCTCCGCCTACGCAACCGCCATCACAATCAACAGTGCTGGATACGATTGTCCTGCGCACAACGAGTCATCGGGACCCTGCCCATTTGATATCGCCGACCCCGCGGTGAACCCGCCCGGCTACGCACGCGGCGGTCGCTCGACCATTCTCGTAACCGCGATTGGCGAAGAAAGCTTCGTGGATTCAAATGCCAACGGCATCTACGATGAAGGGGAGTTTTGGACGAATCTGCCAGAGGCATTCCGAGACGACAATGAAGATGGTGTGTACACGCCCACTCAGCGCAATAACTGCAGTAACCCCACCACTGCAGACGACATTTGCCTTGCGGGATTCGAGGAAGACTTCATTGATTTCAATGAGAGCGGCACATACAACCTCAATAACCAACCAACAGCCCCCGCTGGCTCGGGACTCCCAAATGGGCTGTACAACGGCATCCTGTGTCAGCCAGAAGATGATGCGGTGGGCATCTGCTCACGGGATCTGCTCAACGTCCGTGACTCTCTTGTAATCGTTAACTCCTTCAGCGACGCGGGTGCGTTTGAGTTACTGGTGATTGAAGCCGACGAGGGCAATGAGCCCGGACCAGGTGACCTCCTTGATGGTGGGGAGACGTACTTGCTGTACGTTGCAGATACCTTCAACAACCCACCGCCTCCCGGTTCTTCGATCTCCTATGAAGGCAGCGGTCGCTGTGACGTGCTTACTCCCGCGCCAACGATCGGCGACAGTAATCGCGCAGGTGCTTTCGCGGTAGCCTTTGCTGTGAGTACAGCTGATGGGGAAGAGCCTAGTGCCGACCCGGATC
>CBFHHJ010000041.1:0-11345 GCA_965655505.1 Luminiphilus sp. | reverse complement strand
GGCCCAGGATCCGGCGAGTTTTTTAGGTACGCCTAGGCCTAAGGTGCTACCGACGACGCTGATTGTAGATCCTGAAGGTGGTGTCGTTGCGACGCTCGTGGGCCCACAAACACAGGCCAACATTCTGGCGGCCATAGATTCTGCAGGCAAAAAAAACGCCGGTTGAATAAACCGGCGAAAAGGAGCCACTCAATACGGGGAGAATCTGAAGAAGCAGATTCCAGCTGCCGTAACGTTTCCCACGCACCGTCCCCGTGGCGGCGCCGTTACAACAGTTATAGGTATGACCGAGCGCATTGGCAAAAGTTCACAAATTTTTAAACTTTTTTGAGATTTTTTTAATTTTCTTCCCGCCATAGCGCAGAACCGGTCTGACCAGGGCCTGATGACACCCCCAGCTCCACTTCTACTAGCCGCTCCTCCGGGCTGCTTTCCGCAAGCAGTTTACCCAGCAGATAGTGCGCTAGCTCTTCAACCGTCACGTTCACCACTGGGAGTAAGATCGTTTCATCCGCCGGAAATCGTAAGGTCTTGCCCGCAAAAACCACCGATATCTCACCGTCTTGCTCGCTAATTTGCTGCCAGGGTGAGTCTTCGGCAAGCAACATATATTCATCTAGCTGATCACAGAGCTTGCGGATACGGTTCTTGTAGACGTTGTAATCGGCGGAAAAGCCAATGGGCCCCATGGGCGCAACAATCCGGGCAGACACTGAGTAATTATGGCCATGGAGCCGTTCCCGCTCAGTTTCCGAGAAAATGGTGAAATGCGCCGCAGAAAACTTGTGGGCTTCTTTATCGATATGGAGGGTCGTGAGACGAGTCATTAGCAGTCACAAATTGATTCGGATCGAAATAGTGGTCAATTCATCCAAAGTACGCAAGCGATCATCGCCATTAGCCGGTTATATTAGCCATCCAGCACCGGATTAGTGCCGTAAGTTAGACATAAATTAAAACGGGGTACCGACCTAGTATCCTGTGTGCATCGTTCACCAATTTGGAGTGTGCAATATGACCCGAGTAGCCATCGTCACCGGCGCCAGTTCCGGCATAGGTGCTGCGACCGCGCGATTATTTCTCGAGGATGGCTTCACAGTCTTCAATCTGTCTCGACGCCCGAGCCCGGTCGCAGGGGTCAATAACGTCTGTGGGGATCTCGGCTCTCAGGGGACGGTTACCGCGCTTGCCAACGACATTAAAACTCAGCTTGAACAGCTCGCTCCCACTGAAGTGTGCTTGGTGCACAACGCGGCACTTATGCTCAAAGACGCAGCGACCGATTGCAGCGACGCTGACTTTGAGCGCGCTATGCACATCAACGTTCACGCCATCAACACGTTGAATCGACATCTCCTGCCCCTGATTACGCCAGGCTCCAGCGTGCTTTTCGTTGGATCCACTTTG
This sequence comes from Luminiphilus sp., assembly GCA_965655505.1. GTDB lineage: Bacteria > Pseudomonadota > Gammaproteobacteria > Pseudomonadales > Halieaceae > Luminiphilus. Next base: position 9,938 of record CBFHHJ010000041.1, on the reverse strand, counting down.
TCTGAAAAAGCGGTGGGCGGTGCATTTAGCTACATCGTGTCAAAGCACGCGCAACTGGGAATGATGCGCGCAACGTGCCAAGACCTTATGGGTAGCGGCATTCACACAGCGTTGATTTGCCCGGGTTTTACCGACACCGAAATGCTTAGGGATCATGTCGGGCATGACGCAACGACGATAACCGCCATTAGCAACATGAACAGCTTTAATCGGCTGGTCGAGCCAGGAGAAATAGCTGGCCTAATCTTCTGGGCCCATAAGAATCCCGTGATCAACGGCTCGGTGCTGCACGCCAATTTGGGACAGTTGGAGCACTGATCCCATGATTGATCCGGTTTTAAGGGAGAGACGAGAGCGGGTATTTTTGGTCTTGGCGGCAGTGTTTTTGTGCGCCATGACCCTCCTGAACGTCGTTGGCATTACTCGATTTATTCAATTGGGCCCTCTCGCCCTTGCTGTAGGCGTTTTGCCTTACCCACTGACGTTTTTGTGCACCGACCTCATCAGCGAGCTGTATGGACGAGCACGAGCCAATTTTCTGGTAACCGTCGGTCTCGGACTCAATGTATTTATCCTTGGAATTCTGACACTGGGGAACATCGCACCCTCAGTGCCCCCCGAGACCATGCCGCCCTGGCAAATTATCTCACTGGGGGCACCTGTGGCGCTGCCTAACGGGGACATACTCGAAAACGAAGCAGGCTTGTATCAGCTGATTTACGCGACAACCTCGGGCGCGGTGTTTGCGTCGATGCTCGCCTACATCGCAGCGCAATATTGCGATGTCCAGCTCTTTCATTTTTGGAAACGCCTGACACGGGGCAAACACCTTTGGCTACGAAATAACTTCAGCACGCTACTCAGCCAACTCGTTGATTCGATCATGGTCGTTACTGTGACCTTTGGCGCCGTCTTCCTGCGGGGTGAAATTGCATTTCAAACGCTGCTGGTGTTAGTCGGCAGCAATTATGCATTTAAGGCCTTGTCTGCGCTCATAGACACGATTCCCCTCTACCTATTGGTCGGATGGTTGCGCCGATATCTGGTGTTGGGTCCCGATGATTACGCAGTGGTGGTTACCGATCCTGCGACAGCAACTTAAGCTCGTTGATGAATGGCACCGTAATCGCCCGCGCTCGCGCCAGCGACGCGCTATCGAGTTGATCAAGCAGGTCAAGCAGCCGGTTCGATGAACGAGGTGCCCGGGCAATCACGTAGTGCAGTACTTCCTCGCTTAAATCCAGGCCTCGCCGCGCTGCACGGAAGCGAAGCAGCTCCATCAGCGAGTGATCATCGTGCGCGGCGATATGAAACACCGGCAGGCTCGTGAGACGCGATTGCAGATCGGGTAGCAGTGTCGACAGCGCAGCAGGTGATTGATGAGCGGCAAACAAAAAATTGCCCCCCGCATCACGCTGGCGATTGAAGGCATGAAAAAGCGCCACCTGCCATTCTGGGCGCCCCACGACCTTATCGAGCTCGTCGAACGCGATCAGCCTTGCCGCTTCACAACCTTGCAAGACGGCATCAGGGGGGTAATCAACCAGTTCCGCAAGGGGAAAATAGAGCGCGCTGTGCCCATGGGCGTGGCACGCTGCCTGAAGAAGATGGCTTTTACCGACGCCTGTCGGCCCCCAAAGATAGCAGCCGCTCTCTGTCGCATTGACGAGACTTCGAACACTTTGAAGTGCTGCCGCGGTCGCTGCCACACTCGCGAAGTTGTCGAAAGTGGCGGCATCATCCATAGCGATTGCTAGGGGAAGTTGGCCACCCACCGTGAGCGACGCCTCAATCACCTTGGTAGGTTTCCGAGCGACGGTAGTAGCCAATTGCATGTCGGAAAAAGACGAACAGCACCGCGGCCACCGGCAGCGCAAGCAGAACGCCAGTAAAGCCCGCCAGCTGTCCACCTGCCATCAGCGCAAAAATAACCGCCACTGGGTGCAAGCCAATTCGATCGCCTATCAGAACCGGTGTGAGCAGCAAGCTCTCAACGGTCTGGCCAAAACCGAACACTGCCGCCACCCACAGTAGAGATGTGAGTTCGCCGCCAAACTGGAACCACGCTACCGCCAATGACGCTCCGATCCCGATAACCGCTCCCGCGTAAGGAATGATCGAAGCGAGCCCCGCCACAGTGCCTAAGATAACCGCAAAGTTAAGACCGACCAGCCACAATCCTGCGCTGTAGATCACCGCCTGAGCGAGCATCACCAACATTTGACCGCGGATAAACGCACCCAGAACATCGTCTGCCTCCGACACCATCAGCGAAATATTTTCCTGCCACGCCTTGGGCACCAGATCGAGAATCGCTTCAACCATGATGTCCCAGTCACGCATCAGGTAGAACGCCACCACCGGTACCAACGTCAGGTTGAACACCGCCGTAATTAAGGAAAGGCCGGAACGAGTAAGGCCTGCGACGGTATCAGCGGTCATTTTGCCGAGGGACTGCCATTTCGCCGCCAACTCAGCCTCCCAATCCACCTGAGGCAACTGTATGTTTGACAGACTCAGTTGCTCGTGAAGCCAAGGAATCGCAGCCGATGACAACCAGTCATAAAGTGCCGGCAAGCGACGGATAGCTGCATCCATTTGATTGATTAATAGCGGCAATCCCACGGATAGGATTAGGATCGACAGCAGCGTAAACAGCAAGAAAACCAGCACGACACCCATCGTCCGGCCATAACCACGGGCTTCCAATCGGTCGACCAACGGATCGCCCAGGTAGGCAATCAACGCGCCTAGGGCAAACGGCAGCAGGATTGGGTGCAATAAATAAAGCAGCAAGCCGGCCACTGCAATAAACCCAACCACGAAGGGCCAACGATTAACCTCAGCTCGTGCCATCAGGGCTGCCCCCAGTTAAGCGTTAACGCCCGCCCATCGACGTCACCGACAACGGCCAAACGGGATTTTGCCGGCAGCAAGCGCGCTAATGCGTCGGCTGATCCGACTCCGACTACCTTGAGATCTAGCCGATCGCCATCGACCGCTGACACCTGCACCCCATCGAGTACGGTGATGTCATTGAGCACAGAAAGCACGCCGCGGTAATCACTGTATGACCGCACACCATTGATGGAGACCGCAATGCGATCAAAGGTTGTCACTGGTTCAAGCCGCACCGCGTACCGCTCTGCCATTTCATCGACGACCATATCGACCGCTGATGCGAGGATCGGCTCGGGGTCGCGACCCTGAAGCTGCAAGTCCCGGGTACCCTCCATGTCCAGATACAACCAATCGGCAATTTGTTGCCCGGTGGATAGTTGGACGTAGCGCCCGACCAAGACGTGTTCAGTCCCGTACCGCTCGGAGGCGGCTTGAATACGAGGCATGACCTTCTGCCAGACCATCTCGGGTGATATCGCAGCAGCATCTTCCAAGTCGAGCAGCGGTAGCCTCAGTCGAACGCCACGCTCGGCAAACTTTGCCGCAAGGGATTTCAGCAGTTGTCCATCTTCGCTGACGGTCGCAAACCGGCGGGAATAGGGCTCATCAACCACCATCCATAGCAACACGGGGGGGCGTGATTCCGCCCAGAAGGTTGCGCCCGATCGACGCAACAGGCCTTTAATCAAATTACCATCAAACTGGGCAAATAAGACCACGCCCTCATCAGTGTCTTCATAGCTATACAGGGACATACGGTTGCGCGCATCGGCAACCGCCGCTTCTATGTCTGGCAGGGTAACAACCATCTCGTCCCCGGAAACGCGAATCAGAACCTCTGCCAAAGCCCGAGCGGCTGCGTCGCCAAGGGCTGATTCACTCCGATCGTCCACAGGCACCCGAGCCGAGTAAAAGTCTTCGGGCGCGGCAACGGCCAGCGCGCAGAACGACAGGGCAAAAAAGAACAGCAGGCGGCTAAGCATCAAAAAATCCATCCCAAGATTCCGGTAAAGTTTAACAGCGAAATCTGTCGAGAGCCGCTTTCATCAAAACCGGCCAGAAAGTAACCTGTGCGCCCTCTGTTCCAAGGCGCTTTCTTTCGCGCGCCCTTCCTAGGAGCCACCATGCATAGGAGCCACCATGACTGACCCCAAAGACACCGCCAAATCCCTTACCTACCGGGATGCTGGGGTGGACATCGATGCGGGCAACCGACTGGTTGAACGCATCAAGGCCGTAAGCCAGGCGAGTCGTCGAAAGGAAGTGCTGTCAGGCTTGGGCGGATTTGGCGCATTGTGTGAGATACCCGAAGGTTATCACCAGCCGGTTCTCGTTTCCGGCACCGACGGCGTTGGAACCAAATTGAAGCTCGCCATGGATTTGGACCGCCACGACACCATTGGCATCGATCTGGTGGCTATGTGCAGTAACGACATCGCGGTTGTCGGCGCCGAACCACTACTCTTTTTGGATTACTATGCCACCGGCGCCCTAAATGTGGACGTCGCAGCAGCGGTCGTGACCGGGATAGGACGAGGCTGTGAACTAGCAGGCGCCGCTTTAGTGGGTGGGGAAACCGCAGAAATGCCCGGCATGTATACCGGCGAAGATTACGACCTCGCCGGCTTTTGTGTGGGTATTGTCGAAAAAAACAAAATTATTGACGGCAGTCATGTCGCTCCGGGAGATGCGCTCATTGCGCTGCCCAGCAGTGGCCCGCACTCGAATGGTTACTCGTTAATCCGTAAGATCATTGAAGTCACAGGTGCCGATCTCCATTCCGAGTTGCCCAACGGCGTCACACTCGCCGATGCGCTGATGGCACCCACAACCATTTACAACAAACCGTTAATGGCACTTCAGCGAGAGATTCGCATTCACGCAATGGCACACATTACTGGCGGCGGGTTGCTCGAAAATCTCCCAAGGGTTTTGCCAGAGGGCTGCGGCGCTCAAATTAACTTGTCGAGCTGGCAGTTACCTCCTGTGTTTGAGTGGCTGCAGGCTGGGGGCAATATCGAACAAAGCGAGCTGTTTCGAACCTTCAACTGCGGTGTGGGCATGGTACTGGTGGTGTCGCCTGAAAAAGCGGAACTCGCCCTCGAATCACTGGTCGAACAAGGAATACAGGGTTGGCACGTGGGGCAAATCGTCGCAGATCACGACGGCGTTGAATTGGTCTAAGAGTGGTGACCAGCACATGCTTGGTTAAGCAAATCGACCCGCACCGCTCATGGCAAGACACACCATGGCTATACAGATGGTGGCGACAGATACAGTGACTACAGATAACGTGGCTTCACACAGATTAACCAAGCATCGACTGGTGGTGCTGCTCTCCGGGCGGGGCAGCAATCTGTCGGCGTTTATTGATGCCATCGAGTCGGGACAGCTGAACGCGTCTATCCCACTGGTGGTCAGCAACCGCGCAGATTCAGAGGGCCTGGTTCTCGCCCGTGCCGCTGGCATTGAAACGTTAACGTTGTCACATCAGGACTACCCGAGCCGCGAGCTATTCGATGACGCCCTCGCCGAGGTTGTCGCGTCCGCATCGCCAGACCTGGTTATCCTCGCGGGGTTCATGCGCATTTTGACAGCCGGTTTTGTTGAGCGTTTTGAGGGTCGGCTGATGAACATACACCCATCGCTGCTACCAAAGTATCCGGGCCTCCACACACACCAGCGAGCGCTAGACAACCAGGACCGCACCGCAGGAGCAACCGTTCACTACGTTACGGCCGAACTCGATGGTGGTCCCCCGGTACTCTTTGCCGAGTTGACCATTAGCGATAGCGACACGGCTGACACCTTGGCAGCACGGATTTTACCGCTGGAACATGTAATTTTTCCCATGGCTGCGGGGTTACACCTGAGCGGCCGCCTGAGGCAGCATGAGGGGAAGGCATGGCTCGACAACGCGCCGGTGCCGGCAACCGGGTTTAACTGGCAACACATCTCGGTTAGCGAGATCAATGTATCGAGTCAGTAGTTATGTTTGTTCACTAGGAGGTAATGTGCTTCGACTGAGTGTCACCCTGATCGTTCTCGCTGCATTGCTAACTGGCACTCATTGGTCTGTCGCAACCGAGCGGGTGTCCGACGACAACGCTAGCGAAACTGTTAACGGCATTGCTAGCACCACTGTCAGCGACACCGTTAACGAAACCCCTCGGCTTGCCCCGTATTCCGCGCGCTATTCCACAACGGCAATGGGACTCGGAATGACCCTGAAGCGAACCCTGAAAGTCACTGATGACAACTACGTACTCCGCAATGAGGGCAAGGTGCTGATCGCGAGTCTCAGCGAAGTCGCCAATTTCACGATCGAAGATGGCCAGATACGCGGTAAGGACTTTGTCTATCAGCTCAAGGGCATCATTAACCGCCGTCGCGAGGTCAAGTTTCGACCCGAAGAGCAGGAAATTCTGAGCCTGCGCAAAGACCGATGGACCGTACACCCCTTTGATCCCAACATTTTGGACAGACTGAGCCAGCAGGAGCAGGTGCGTCTCGATCTGCTCGCAGCCGACGAGCCTCCTGAGCAGCTGGTGTTTACCGTTGTCGACGGTCCACGGGTCCGAGAGCGGGTACTGGAACTGGTTGGGGAAGAAAAGATCCGCTTAAAACCCGGTGAGTTGACTACGCTGCACTATCGACAGGTTCACGATAATCCCAAGGAGCGAAGCTCAGATACCTGGATCGCTCCGGAACTCGATTATCTAATGGTGCGCACTGTTCACGTCGAGGATGGCACCGAGGTCAAGATAGAGCTTCACGACGTGGTGTTTGACGAAGACTCGACAGATTCATAGCCGATAGCGAGCTGAAACCACCGAGGTTTCAGTGAGGGCTCGGGTCATGCCAGGACACTACGCCTTCGGAAGCGTGACACCTCGCTGTCCCTGGTACTTGCCACCGCGGTCAGCGTAGCTGGTTTCACAGATCTCATCAGACTCAAAAAACAACATCTGGGCTACTCCCTCATTGGCATAAATGCGCGCAGGCAGTGTTGTGGTGTTCGAAAATTCCAGGGTGACATGGCCCTCCCACTCGGGCTCAAGGGGCGTCACGTTGACAATAATGCCGCAGCGAGCGTACGTGGATTTGCCCAGACAGATGGTCAGCACGTTGCGTGGAATCCTGAAGTACTCAACAGTACACGCTAGCGCGAAGGAATTAGGCGGAATCACGCAGCTATCACCCTCCACATGGACGAAACTGTCTTCATCAAAGTGCTTGGGATCCACGGTTGCAGAATTGATGTTGGTAAACACCTTGAACTCGCGACTACAGCGCACGTCATAGCCATAGCTCGAAGTCCCGTAGGAAATCAGCTTTCGATCTCCGTCCATGCGCACCTGACCGGGCTCAAAGGGCTCGATCATGCCCTGCTCTGTCGCCATGCGGCGGATCCATTTATCGGCTTTAATCGTCACGCTGCTGTTTCCTTTTTGCCTTTATGTTGGTGCGGACCGGCGGGAGGCCGTCAGCAAAAGATATCATCTAGTCGTCACTCATCGAGATACTTGGCGCCGCTGGGGCGGTGTCATCGGACAGCCGCTCGCTGATTGCCCGAGCGGCAGCTAGAAAGGCGGCCGCTTCGACGCTGCCGGCATCCCGCTCGATCATCGATTTACCCCTATCGGCGGCCTCGCGCATGGCCAAAGACAATGGCAAACGCGCGAGCACACCCACGCCATAATCACCGGCCAGCGACTCGCCGCCACCGGCACCAAAAATTGCTTCTTCAAGGCCGCATGCACTGCATACGTGAGTGGCCATATTTTCTACGATACCGAGCACCGGCACCTTCACTTTGTTGAACATTTCGATGCCCTTGCGAGCATCGAGCAGAGCGATGTCCTGAGGCGTCGTCACAATGACCGCTCCCGCAAGTGCCACTTTCTGCGACAGCGTCAGTTGGATATCACCGGTGCCCGGGGGCATATCAACCACAAGAACATCTAAATCGCCCCAAAAGGTTTGGTCGAGCATCTGCATTAGCGCACCACTGGCCATGGGTCCGCGCCATACCATGGGCGTCCGGTCGGTGGTGAGGAAGCCCATTGACATGGCTTTAATGCCTTTAGCCTCGACGGGTAACAGAAATTGCCCATCCTGCTGTTCTGGCATCACATCGTCGGCCACACCCAACATGCGCTGTAAACTGGGGCCATAGATATCGGCATCGAGCAAGCCAACCGATAAATCGCAGTGGCGCAACGCGACCGCAAGATTCATCGCGACTGTAGATTTACCGACACCGCCCTTGCCTGAGGCGACAGCGATTATATGGCGGGGCGCTGAGTTCACCGGATTTCACTCAAAAGTTATCAGAAGGACGGGATAGTATAACCTGCCCTGCATGAAACGTGAGCGCCGTTCCGGTAGACTTCGCCCCCTAATTTCACCCTAAGCTGACCACACCATGAGTCAAAGTAAGCGCAATATTTTAGTCACGTCTGCCCTGCCCTATGCCAATGGCCCCCTACATCTGGGACACATGCTTGAGCAGGTACAGACCGATATCTGGGCACGGTTCCAGCGCTCTCGTGGCAACCACTGCGTTTATGTCTGTGCTGACGATGCGCATGGCACCGCAATCATGCTGTCGGCTGAGAAGGCCGGCACGACACCAGAAGCGCTGATTGAGTCGGTCCGCGAGGCACACCTGAAGGACTCTCATGGCTTTTTAGTGGAGTTCGACAACTACCATTCGACACATTCGGAGGAAAACCGACGTTGGTCTGAGCAGGTGTTCGACGCACTCCAATCGAATGGCCACATCGCGGTGCGAGAGATCGTTCAAGCCTACGACCCTGAGAAAGGATTGTTTCTTGCTGATCGATTTATCAAAGGAACTTGTCCCCGCTGTAAAACCACCGACCAGTATGGCGATAACTGTGAGGCCTGCGGCGCGACCTATGCGCCTGCTGATCTCATTGACCCGGTCTCAGCAATCTCAGGAGCGACCCCGGTCGAAAGACCGTCCGACCATATTTTTTTCCAACTGGGACATTTCGGTGAACTGCTCAAGGAGTGGACGACGTCGGGCGCTTTGCAGCCTGCAATCGCCAACAAGCTTCAGGAGTGGATTGATAGCGGCTTACAGGACTGGGATATCAGCCGGGATGCACCGTATTTCGGTTTTGAAATTCCCGGTCACCCCGGCAAGTACTTTTATGTCTGGCTGGATGCGCCCGTGGGCTATCTCGCCAGTTTCGAACAATATTGCAACCATACAGGCTTGGTGTTCGATGATTTCTGGCGGGACGATTCCAAAGCAGAGCTTTACCACTTTATCGGCAAAGACATTGTCAACTTCCACGGCCTGTTCTGGCCCGCGATGCTCCATACTGCCGGCTTTAGGATGCCCACGGCGATTTACGCCCATGGGTTTCTGACAGTCGACGGCACCAAAATGTCCAAAAGCCGGGGCACGTTCATCATGGCGAGCACCTACCTCGACCATTTAGATCCTGAAGCGCTCCGCTACTACTTTGCCGCCAAATTGTCGGCAGGCGTAGACGATATCGATTTGAACCTCAATGACTTTGTACAACGGGTCAATTCAGATCTGGTGGGCAAGGTCGTCAATATCGCCAGTCGCTGCGCTGGATTTCTGCGCAAGAAATTTGATAACCGCATGAGCGCAGTTTGCGCGGAACCCGAACTCGTGCAGGGGTTTATCGATGCGGGTGAGGACATCGCTGAGCTCTACGAGGCACGGGAATTCAATCGTGCTATGCGGGAGATTATCGCGCTGGCGGATCGTGCAAATCAGTACATCGACGAAAAGAAACCTTGGGTAATGGCCAAAGAAGCCGGGCAGGAGGCCGAAGTTCAGGCTGTGTGCTCGGTAGGTGTTAACCTATTCCGTGCGTTGATCACCTACCTGAAACCGGTAACCCCATCGATGGCCGCCAGGGCAGAAGGTTTTCTGCAGGTCAGTGTCGATTGGCATCAACTGGAAGCGCCGCTGCTTAATCACACGCTCAATGATTTTAAGCCCCTGCTACAACGGGTTGACCCGGAGC
>CBFHHJ010000040.1:0-11957 GCA_965655505.1 Luminiphilus sp. | reverse complement strand
ACCCGTATCGTGCCTTGAAAAGCGCCATGGACCGAATCACGACGAAGCAAACTGGCGCGTTTGAGGATATCGTTGGCGGCCCCGCTGTCGCGCACAACGATGGCGCGAAGTCGCAAACTGGCACCACCATCCGTCTTGCCGATAAGAATTCGCGCCATCAGGCGACCAATACGTCCAAAACCATAGAGCACAACATCGACCGGCTTATCGACGGGTTTGTGGGTCGAGTTAACAAGGAAATCGAGCTGCTGACGCACATAGTCTTCGATCGACATGTCGCGACCCTGACCTTTGTCGTAGTACTCCACCGCGAGCCTGCCCACATCGATGTGGCAGGGACCGAGTTCCAGAGCACCGAGCGCATCAATCACCGGCGCAGTCTCAAACTCGGACAGTTCATTGTCCTCGACCTGCCGCACGTACCGGTGAGTCTTCATAATATCGAGCACCGACTGGTTAACCAGCGATCGCCCGTAGATGTAGCACTTAACGTTATGCTCTCTAGCAAGTCCTCCTACTTGCGGAATCATGGCTTCCGCGAGAGCTTCCCGCTGCTTCCAATCGGCGAAGTAATCCTCTGGACGCTCGCGCTTACGTTGTTCCGTCACTTTGGGCTCCTTATTTTGGCCGTGATCGTGGTGTTTTGGGCAACACCATCTGTGTGGGTATTATCCGGTGCAAGGATAAACCGAGCAAGCGCGGCCCTTTTGCTGGAGACAACACCCCAGCACCCGTAAACTAGGCCACCCTTCTTCCTGAGGCGACCATGTTCAGCCACCTGATCAACGACTTGCCCTGGCCCGACAGGCCCGGCTCTCGCACTGCCGTGGGCCCTTGCGCCGGCGCTGGCGCCGCGCTGGCGATTGCAGAGCTTTCGGCATTGCACAAGTTACTTGTTGTCGTGACGCCCACGACCAGCGATGCCAATGCGATCGAGCGCGAACTGCCCTTTTTCCTCGATAAACCGCGGGAAATACTCAATCTACCCGACTGGGAGACGTTGCCCTACGACAACTTTTCACCCCATCAGGACATCGTATCTGAGCGTCTGAACGCCTTTCATAAACTCCCTGCCATGACCGAAGGCGTGTTGATTGTGCCGGTCACGACGCTCATGCACCGCACACCGCCGACCCATTATGTAGCGGGTAACAGTCTGGTTCTGGAATGCGGGCAACCCCTCGATACCGAGACCTTTGTGCGCAACCTGTCCCTCAACGGGTACCGAGCCGTCGATACTGTGTATGAGCACGGTGAATACGCCATACGCGGCTCACTGCTGGATATTTTTCCAATGGGCAGTGCACTGCCCTATCGTATTGACCTCTTTGACGCGGAGGTTGAAACCCTCAGAACCTTTGACCCGGAAAGCCAGCGCACCATAGAACGAGTCAATTCTGTGCGCCTACTCCCGGCGAGAGAATTTCCGCTCAAAGACGATGCGATACAGCGCTTTCAGATGAACTGGTACCGCACGTTCGATGGTGATGCGGACCGGTGCCCGACGTTCAATGAAATCAGCGACGGTCGCGTACCCGCGGGCGCCGAATACTACCTACCACTGTTTTTTGAGCAATGCGGCAAGGTTTTTGACTACCTGCCGGATGACGCGGCTGTCATCACCCTCGGTGATCATTACCAAGCCGCGCAGCGATTTTGGAACGAAGTGCAAACCCGCTACGAAGATTACGGTATCGACCCCCGTCGTCCCCTTCTGCCACCCGCAATTGGATTTGTGCCCGTTGAAGAGCTGTTTGCGGATTTGAAGCAGTTTTCCATTCTTGAACTGCGCCAGGAGCCGGGCGCACCCGTTCATCGGAGCACCGATCTTGAGCCACCGCCGCAGCTGGTGGATACCGGATCGGGCGCGACAGCCATGGAACGCTTGAGTCAATTCCAACGACAACACAGTGGCCCCATTTTACTTGTGGCCGAAACAGCGGGTCGTCGCGAGATTCTTCTCGAGAGCCTCAATGCACACGGCATGCATCCCGATAACGTGCAAGATTGGCAGCGCTTTCTCGACGCCGACATCGACTTTGGTATCGCCGTTGCACCAATTGATCGAGGGCTCTATCGAGGCTCGGGAAAACCTGCGCTCGTGGTGGAGAACCAATTATTTGGTGAACGGGTGGCACAGCGTCGTCGACGCAAAACCACGGAGGAGACCAACAGCGAGGCCGTTGTTCGCGACCTCACCGAATTGCGACCGGGCGTACCGGTGGTGCACCTTCAACACGGCGTGGGTCGCTATTTGGGTCTGCAAAGCCTCGAGATTGACGGCGATGAGGCAGAGTTTCTCGTCTTGGAGTACGCGGCCACCGACAAGCTCTACGTACCCGTCGGCTCCCTTCATCTCATCTCAAGGTACACGGGCGCGGATCCCGATAGCGCCCCCCTTCATCGGCTGGGTAGTGAATCGTGGGAAAAAGCTCGGCGTAAGGCCAGTCAACGGGCGTCTGACGTTGCCGCACAGTTGCTCGAAGTGTATGCGCGCCGGGAAGCACGGCCGGGATTCCAGTGTCAGCTGGATCTCGAGGCTTGGGAACGGTTTGCCGAAGGCTTTCCGTTTGAGGAAACCCCCGATCAAGCGGCCGCGATTGATGCCGTGCGTGACGACATGTGCAGCGCCGGCGTTATGGATAGATTGGTATGCGGTGATGTCGGCTTCGGCAAAACCGAAGTGGCCATGCGTGCCGCGTTTATCGCCGTGCAAAATAAAAAGCAGGTCGCTGTGCTAGTCCCCACAACGCTGCTTGCACAGCAGCACTACAACAGTTTCAGGGACCGGTTCGCTGGATGGCCTGCCAAAGTCGATGTGGTGTCGCGTTTTAAGTCGAGTAAAGACATCGAGGGGGTGGCCAAACGGGTTGCCAGCGGCGCCGTCGATATCTTGGTTGGCACCCACAAACTGCTGCAAAGTGACTTCCGCTTTGAAGACCTCGGCTTATTGGTTATCGACGAGGAGCATCGCTTCGGCGTGAAGCAGAAAGAGGCCATCAAGGCCCTACGTGCGGAAGTTGACATACTGACGATGACGGCCACGCCCATCCCCCGAACTCTCAACATGGCCCTCGGCGGTTTGCGTGATTTATCAATCATTGCAACGCCACCCCCCAGGCGGCTGTCGATCAAAACGTTCATTCGCGAACACTCGCTAGCTTTGATCAAGGAAGCTGTCTTGCGAGAGACCCTACGGGGCGGCCAGGTGTATTACCTGCATAACGAAGTGAAATCCATCGAAGAGACCGCAAGGAAGCTGCGGGAGTTGCTGCCAGATCTTTCGATCGGCATTGGCCATGGCCAGTTGCGAGAAACCGAACTCGAACGGGTGATGTCTGACTTCTACCACCAGCGGTACCACATACTCGTATGCAGTACGATTATCGAAACCGGCATTGATGTCCCCAACGCCAACACGATTATTATCGATCGTGCTGATAAGTTCGGTCTCGCTCAGTTACATCAACTCCGCGGCCGAGTGGGTCGCTCGCACCATCAGGCTTACGCTTACCTGCTTTGCCCTCCCCGCTCGGCAATGACTTCAGACGCGGAGAAACGGTTGGAAGCCATCGAAGCCGCGGGAGAGCTGGGGTCGGGCTATCTTTTAGCCACCCATGACCTGGAAATACGTGGCGCCGGTGAACTGCTCGGTGACGAACAGTCGGGACAAATCCACAATGTCGGCTTCTCGCTCTATTTGGATATGTTGCACAACGCCGTTGCGGCTCTGCGTCGCGGGGAAATTCCCGACGTTGACGCACCGCTCGACAAAGGCACAGAGATCAAGCTGCACGTCCCCGCATTGATTCCTGAAGACTACCTACCCGACATCACGAGCCGGCTGGTGCTATATAAGCGTATCGCTGCCGCTCAAACTCATGAAGGTCTCAGGGAAATCCAGGTAGAAATGATCGACCGGTTTGGCTTGCTGCCCGATCAGGTTAAGAACTTGTTCAGTCAGGCCGAAGTGCGGGTTCATGCCCTCCGACTGGGGATCAGTGAGATTGAAGCCACCGACTCGGGTGGTAGCATTGAGTTCAATCAGAACACGCGCGTGAACCCCATGAGCCTCGTAAAACTGGTTCAATCCGATCCGAAAGGTTATCAACTGGCAGGAGCAAGCAAGCTGCGCTTCCATCGCGACCTGCCCGACTTGAAAGCGAGAAAAGCGTTTCTGGAGGGCATGCTCGATACTTTCGCCAAAGAAGCCAATACAGGAAACGCCGCATGACAGTCCTCCTCCGTGTTGCATCCGGTCCCAGCGCCCGCCCGATCGCTCTGTTACTGCTTCTGTGTGCCCAAATTTGGACTCCCCTATCGCAAGCACAGCCTGACCCCGTCCCCCTTGAAGATCCGTATCTGGAACTCGATCTCGAGGAGAAGTCAGGCTGGATACGCGTAGAAATGGCTGTTTTGGTGGATGACAGGGCTGGTGTTCTCAACAGCGAATTTTGGCCGCCCTTTCCGAGCGCCCGATATCCCGGAACTTACCGTTGGCTCTTCGATGACAAGCGTCTCACGAACGTTGCAAACACCTACCCCATGGCCGAGGTCTCTCAGGGTGAACTTGGCCGCATTACAGCAGCGGTGCCCGACCCCGAGATCGTTATCGCAAATGCGATTGCGGAGGCTGAAGCCGCATTAGCCGAGCCCGCGACGGAGGATCTGCCGATCGAGGATGAGCCCGAGGCGCCGGCACCAATTCCCCTCGAATTGATTGATGTCGAGCCCACTCCGACCCGCGCCAGTGTCGAATGGCTCGACGAATTCGCAGAGGACACTCCACAGGACACTCCAGACGACACTTCCAGCGACACCGAAGGCGGCGCAGACCCTGAAATGGCATCGACGACTGATGACGGGCAAGGTTCAGCGAATGGCGAGCTCACCGACACACCGCCAGAACCACGCTTCTACCCGGTTCCGTTCAAACGCCGCAGTGTTCAAATGCTCGACGAAGGGCTCAGCACCCTACTCCGGCAGACTCCAAACCGACTTGAGATGCGCACGGCTTGGTTGCAACCCCCCGACGCGCGCAACCTCCCGATCATTCTTGATCATTCCGGAGACAGTGAACTCTGGCCGCGCCTACAGGGCTTCATCGAGGTTCGCAGGGGAAGTGATGTCAAGCTGGGCGTTAACGTCTGGTGGAATACGCAGGCTGAGTATTATCCCGATACGTTTGGTATGAGCCCTCCGCCCCGCGGCCCCGCTCAGATAACGCTAATCGATCCGATTGATGGCTACCCCCTGACACAACTTGAAGCAATACGCCGTCAGGAAGAGCTCATCCGAATCAAGGAAATGCAGCAGCGGGGTGAAACCCTGGTCTCCTATGTCGACCCCGAAACGGGTTTCTACCGCCAGGAAAACCCCGCTGAACCGCTCGTTGGAGGCACTCCCGACGATGCCTTCGCTTGGCCATGGCGGCACTTCTTACACGTTGCCGATACTCGGTCACTACCCGAGGGTAGCGTGCGCTACTTCGACCACCCGGTACTCAAGATAGTCGCAACCTACCGCGAACTGACCTGGGAAGAGGTGCTTGCGACAGGCGAGGAAGATCAAAAGTCATTGGAATTTGAACGGGCAATCGAGGCTGCAAAAGCGGAGCAAAATGAGGGCAAGCAGCCCTCAGGCGCAGTACCGCCCGATAGCCAACCCGTCGAGTGACTAACCCGACGCAACTCCAGCCATCAAGGCTCTACATTCACCGCAGAAGGTGGCAGCTCATCATCGGCCAAGTGCAAAGTTTGAGTCGGAAACGCCACCTCAGCGCCATGGGCGTCGATAATACCCAGCACCTTTAAAAGAACGTCTTCTTTGATGCCGTGATAAGTGACCCAATCGGTCGTTTTGGTAAAGGTGTAGATAAAGAAATCCAGCGATGAGGGACCGCAGCTCACGAAATTAACAATCATCGTTCGCTTCAAGTCGATCGCCTCGTGTGCCTGCAGCATCGTTTTCACGTCGTTCACAATGGACTGAATTTGCGCAACGTCGTTGTAGCGAACACCAAAGGTTTCATAGATGCGGCGGTTGTTCATCCGCGATGGATTTTCTAACGCCACATTGGAAAAAACCGCATTCGGTACGTACAGAGGGCGCTGATCAAACGTGCGGATGCGGGTCATCCGCCAGCCGATGTGTTCTACGGTTCCCTCAATTTCGCGGTCTGGCGAGCGAATCCAGTCACCTACCGTAAAGGGCCGGTCGAGGTAAATACTGAGTCCCCCGAGGAAATTTGCCAGCAAGTCCCGGGCGGCGAAACCGACAGCGATGCCACCGATTCCCCCAAAAGCCAGGAGACCTGAAACCGACACGCCTACGGATTGCAGAATCATCAACACGACGATGACCCACAGCGAAATCCGCACTAGGCGAGCGGTGGCACTAATCGTAGCGCGGTCGTCGGACGCCCGTGGCCCGCGACTGTCGGACAATAACTCAAGCTCAATGCCAATGAGCAGGCGCTGCAGAAACCAGCCAAGAAGCAGTATGAGTCCGGTATCTGCTGCCTGACGAAGCCACTCTCGTAGTTGCGCGACGGCATCAAACATTCCCAATGACAGATACAGAAGCACGAGCCACATCGCCCATTCACTCGGCCTTGCCAGCGCCGCGGCAACCACGTCATCCCAAGGGGTTTTCGAACGCGCTGCGGCGCGATGGAAATGCGCTAACGCCCAACGGATGGCGAAGTGCCCAACCAGACCCAGCACAAGCAGTGCGGCGATAACCACCGCAACCGCCGGAATCCCGAGTGAATCGGCCAGCGGTGTCAGGGATGTGGTCAGCAACTCGGTCGGTTCATCCATAGCGTAGTGGGGTGTCTAGAAAGTTGATCGCGGGATGCTAACCCGAGCCCTGCTCCAATGCCACGGCGACGGTCGGGAAAGCCGTGACAAGACCTCAAATACTGTATAAAGTAACAGCTGTATATCGAAACAGTTATTGGGGAAGTCTCATGGTTAAGCTCACCGCGCGTCAACAGCAAGTGCTCGATGTCATTCGCCAGTACATTGACGATACCGGCTACCCGCCCACTCGCGCCGACATTGCGCGGGAACTGAGTTTTAAAAGCGCTAACGCGGCAGAGGAACACCTCAAAGCGCTGGCGCGCAAAGGCGCTATTGAGATGATTGCGGGGGCTTCCCGTGGCATTCGACTCACCGAGCAGCGCGGCTTACCCATTGTGGGTCGCGTCGCTGCGGGGTCACCGGTTCTGGCGCAAGAGCACATTGAGGATCACTGTGAATTACCCGCCAATTTCTTCTCCCCCGCCGCCGACTATTTACTGCAGGTGACCGGCGACAGCATGATCGACGTCGGTATTCACGACGGCGATTTACTGGCGGTGCACAGCACCCCTGTGGCAGCCGAAAATCAGATCGTAGTGGCGCGTATTGAAGACGAAGTGACCGTAAAGCGCCTGCGACGCCCCAGCGCAGATCGGGTGGAGCTGATTGCCGAGAACCCCGCCTACGCGCCGATCATTGTTGATCTCAAGGCGCAACCGTTTACGATAGAAGGGGTCAGTGTAGGTGTCATCCGGCGTCACGCCTGACGAGCATAGGAAAGTTTGGTTCGAGTCAGATCGGCTCGATGTGCGCGAGGTCTTTACCCTGCGCTGGTCGCGGGCTGCGACTCAGTAGGGGTTAGTCAGTGCAGGGTTCTACCCGCGGCGCCACTGGTGGCGTCAGCAGACTCGACTTCAAGGTTGGCGACTTCCGATAGCTGAGCTGCCGCTTGAATACCTGCCTGAATCATGGCCTTCGCCACTTCCAGATTGTTCTCCATCAGGTATGCACTCGTCTCCTCAGAGAACTGAATGCTAACAAGCGGTTCACTGTCGTCTTCATCGGCACGCTGAAGCACGACCTCGCCATCACCCAAGTCAACAATTTCCAGCAGAGCTGTGGACATTTGGTCTCCTCATAGAGAGTGGGTGTCATAAACACTGTAACAGTCCATCAGAGGGGAAACCACCCTGATACCCGATCAGTACTCGTCGAGGGAGTCGCTCATGCGTTCGAACAATTCAGCCAGCGCTGCGGCCCACTCGTGATAGTCATTGATATTGGGATAGCTGCCGGCCATTGCAAGTACCTGTCGGCCAGCGGGCCTAGGCAGGCCTCGGGGAAGCGTTGCCTGTAAGCGAGACAGCCAGCCGCCCTGCCGCTCTAGCCCTTGGTATTCCAGGATTTCTCCCGGAACAGCAATGCCGCGCCCCCGCTCGGGTAGTTCATCGGTGGTATGCGGGGGACGCTCTGGCAGGTCGGTTGCGCGAAGCATTGCCAGCAAAAACCAACCGTAGGCATCGAGCAGATGTAGCCGCACCGCTGGTGCGAATGCCGCGTCAGCCGCCTCCGACATGATGTCAGCGGAATCCCGTGACACCTGCCAGCCAGCCAGAACAATCCGTGCCATATACAGGGAATGATTCGCCAAACCACGGGCACTGCTCATTAGCGTTTGGCCGGTGCCTTCTTGACTGCTGCCTTTTTCTTGGCTGCTGCCTTCTTTTTCGCGGGGGTCTTTTTAGCGGCGGCTTTTTTCTTGGGTGTGGGTTTACCGCTACCCTCTGCCACCCAAGCCCCATTCTGGAAATAGGCTCGCCACCCCGTCGGCTTACCATCGGCCTCAGTCATCACATACTGCTCTTTCGTCTTACGGCTGTAGCGAATCTGAGTCCTGTTACCCGCGTCATCGGTCACTGGCGCGTCGAAAATAAAGTGGTACTTGGGATCAATTTCCGCTTGGTGGGGCAGCAACTCATCCACAAACGGTGCTCGGGTCTCCCGGTTTTTCGGAAACTGGCTAGCCGCCAGGAATAAGCCCGAAGCGCCATCTCGGAGTATGTAGTGATCCTCCACTTTTTGGCATATCAATTCCGGCATGGGTACCGAATCCATCTTCGGCGGCGCGGCTTCGCCGTTACGCAATAACTTCCGGGTGTTTTTGCACTCTGAGTTGGTACACCCAAAGTATTTACCAAAACGTCCATTCTTGAGCTGCATTTCCGCGCCACACTTATCGCACTCAAGGGTTGGGCCGTCGTAGCCTTTGATTCGAAACTTACCTGTTTCCACTTCGTAACCGGGGCAATCGGGGTTGTTGCCGCACACGTGGAGCTTGCGTGTCTCGTCAATCAAATAGCTGTCCATCGCGGCGTTGCACAGGGAGCAGCGATGTTTGGTGAGCAGCAGCCGAGATTCCGCCTCTTCGTCGGCATCAGCACTAATTGCTTCATCGCCCGAAGTGAGATTAACCGTGTGCTTACAGCGCTCCTTGGGCGGAAGGCTATATCCCGAGCATCCTAAAAATACGCCAGTGCTGGCGGTTCGAATCTGCATGGCGCGACCACAGACGTCACAGGGAATGCCCGTCGGCGTTGGATCATTGGCTTGCATGCCATCGGGTTCCGGGCGCTCAGCGTGTTCTAGTTTGCCCTTGAACTCGCCGTAGAAGCGGTTGAGCAATTCCTTCCAGTCAAGCGCCCCGTCGGCCACCCGATCAAGATCTTCCTCCATCGCGGCGGTAAAGCCGTAATCGAGCAAGTCGCTAAAGGCATTCTGTAAACGCTGGGTAACGATATCGCCCATCTTCTCGGCATAAAAACGCCGATTCTCTAAGCGCACATAGCCGCGATCTTGAATCGTCGAAATGATTGACGCATACGTCGAAGGCCGACCAATTCCCCGCTTCTCGAGTTCTCGCACGAGACTGGCTTCACCATAACGGGCGGGTGGCTTGGTAAAGTGCTGACGCGGATCAAGCTTCTGAAGATCCAATACATCGCCTTCCTTCACAGGCGGCAATACGTCGTCGTCACCCTTTTTTGCCATGGGCGCTAACACCCGGGTGTAGCCATCGAACTCGACAATGCGCCCACGAGCTGTCAGCTCATAATCTGCGGCAGCAACTGTTACCGTGGTAGAGAGATATCGAGCTGGGGTCATTTGGCAGGCAACGAACTGTCGCCATATCAGCTCGTAGAGACGCTCTGCATCCCGCTCCATGCCATTAAGCTGGGACTGCTGCACTCGAACGTCCGAAGGACGAATGGCTTCGTGGGCCTCTTGTGCGCCGTCCTTGGATGAGTAGCGAATTGCAGCATCGGGTAAATAGGGCTTTGGAAACTGCTTGGCGATGTAACCTCGGCAAGCTTCGACCGCGTCGGCACTAAGATTGGTCGAATCCGTTCGCATGTAAGTGATATAACCCGCTTCATAAAGACGCTGCGCCATGGTCATCGTCTTTTTGACGCTAAAACCCAGTCGCGTGCTCGCCGCTTGCTGCAGCGTCGAGGTGATAAACGGGGCTGGCGCCTTAGAAGTCGTCTTACGGGAATCAAGGCTTTTAACGGAAAATTGGGCATTCTCAAGGGCGTTGACAGCTACCGCGGCGTCCGCTTCGTTGCGGGGTGCAAATTTCTCGCCCTCGAAGCGTTTGACCTCAAACCGAATGGGACTTTCCTTGGATGGAGTAAGCTCGGCGTGCACTTCCCAGTATTCTTCGGGAATAAAAGCTCGAATCTCGCGCTCACGTTCCACAATCAGACGCACAGCGACCGATTGCACACGCCCTGCAGACAAGCCACGGGCCACTTTTGACCACAACAGTGGTGACACTTCAAAGCCCACCACCCGGTCGAGGAAACGACGGGCCTGCTGAGCGTTCACCCGGTCTGTATCCAGGTGACCGGGGTGTTCGAATGCTTCCTGAATCGCCTTTTTGGTTATTTCATTGAACACTACGCGCTGATAGCGACTGTCGTCGCCACCGATTGCCTCACGCAGGTGCCAGGCGATTGCCTCTCCCTCTCGATCTAAATCGGTCGCGAGGTAGATAGCGTCAGATTTTTCGGCGAGCTTGCGTAGTTCGTTGACCACCTTCTCTTTACCCGGCAACACTTCATAGCGCGCCGACCAATTGTTCTCGGGATCAACCCCCATGCGCCGGACGAGTTGCTCACGCTTCTTTTTCGCCTGATAGCGCCGCTTTTCATCTGGCGCCATTTTCCGCGTGATTGCCGCCTGGGCTGCCCGCTCTTTCGGGTCCGACGCCGAACCGCTGCCCGACGTTGGCAGATCGCGAATGTGACCGACACTCGATTTCACAACGAAATCATTGCCGAGGTATTTATTGATCGTCTTAGCCTTGGCTGGCGACTCGACGATAACCAGTGATTTACCCATGCTGGTGTAAGCCGTTCCTTGTGTAATGACGTCTACTGAGACGCGAATAAGGTGAATATGTTCGAGATTGTTATTCGAGAGGCGAGCATATATACGGGTCGGATTACCCGATGGTCAAGGGAGAATCATCTATTGTTCGGGATTTAATCTCCGGAACCTGGGGGCTTGGGGCGCAAATTGATTAGACAATCCACAACTTGCTGGACCGCCTCAAGGCCGCCACGCTCATCCCAGTAGACACGAATATCATCCAGACCGATCGCGAGCACCTCGGCACCTTCTGGCAGTTCACTGAGAACCGAGGGCACGGATTCACTGCTACGACTTTCCCATCCATCCGTTGTGCGAACGTACAAATCTCGGGCGAGCTCGCGGCTGTGTCGCGGCACCAGCCGTACGCTGTAACACACGAGCGTGTTGTCCGTGGCACGCCTCAACCGAGGCGGCAAATCTCGGGGCTCCCGCACCGAAACAATAACCCCCGCCTCTCTAGCAGCATCACGGGCCACCTCAAGATCACGCTGGCGTTTACTGGGTAACACCGACAACAGCGGGCCGATAACAACGGCAATCGCCAGCAGAATAAATACGTAAACCACAGCCCTAAACCTCTCAGATAATCCGGTAGCCGACACCCGCCGCAACAGCTAAGCTTGGCCTATAGTCGTTCTCGGGGGAAGAAAGATGCCTTATAAAAAAATTCTCGTTGCAATCGATTTGGGTGATACCTGTGGCCGCGTACTCTCCAAAGCC
>CBFHHJ010000039.1:1883-12135 GCA_965655505.1 Luminiphilus sp. | reverse complement strand
GTGTGATCGTGAAGGTCACAGCGATGGTGTTATGCCGGATTTCGGGCCACTCAAAACCGAACCCAACAGCCAAAAGCAGCAAAGCGTGGATGGCCGCGGCAGCAACCAAGGCTGGCGTTATCGGCTCCTTAAGTGCTTCGGGCAGCGCAGTTGGCAGACTTTTAGCGACCAAGGCGGCGAAGCTCCTCCTCAATACAGGCCATGAGACTGTCACCGATACCAGGATTTTCTGCCGCTTCTATCTCGCGCAGGCAGGTAGGGCTGGTGACGTTGATTTCCGTGAGATAGTCGCCAATGACATCGAGACCAACGAACCACAAACCCTTTTCACGAAGCGTTGGTCCGACTGTCTCAGCGATCCAGCGGTCTCGATCAGTCAGCGGCTGAACGCGCCCCGTTCCGCCGGCGGCTAAATTGCCGCGACTTTCGCCGGCGAGGGGGACTCGTGCCAGACAAAAGGGCACAGGTTCACCGTTGATCATCAGAATACGCTTGTCACCATCGACAATCTCGGGCAGGTAGACCTGTCCCATAATCGTCCGCTCGCCGAGCTGCGTGAGTGTCTCCAGAATCACGCTGACGTTGGGGTCATCGGGCTTCACCCGAAAAATAGAGCTGCCACCCATGCCGTCCAGGGGCTTGAAAACCACGTCCCCATGCTGGCGATGAAAATCCCGCAGGCGGGCTGCGTCACGACTGACAATCAGAGTTGGACAGCATTCGGGGAACTGGGTTGCAAAGAGCTTTTCATTGCAATCCCGCAAACTCGCGCAGCGATTAACCACCAGTGTGCCGCGCCGTTCCGCGACCTCTAGCAGGTGGGTGGTGTAGACAAACTCCATATCAAAGGGCGGGTCTTTGCGCATGAGAATCACGTCTAATTCCGCGAGCGCATTGTCTTCGGGTTCGCCCAGTCGGTAGTAGTCGTCGGGGTTTTCCATTACCTCAAGAGGCCGCATGGTGGCCCTTGCGTCACCGGAAGCGAGGTAAAGATCCGACTGTTCCATGTAACACAGCTCGAAGCCGCGATCCCGAGCTGCCCAAAGTAGGCCCAGGGTTGTATCCTTTTTATAAGTGAGGGCCTCAATTGGGTCCATCACCACACCGACTTTTCGGCTCATAACTGGCTTCTCTGTAATCTCAAGCCGCTAACTTACGAGGCGCACTCGCAACACGCAACTGCGCGGGTAATAAAACATGTTGAATACCTTATTTGTGACCCTTGCCGTGCTTCTCGCCCTGGCCACCTGGACGGCTGTGGTCCGCGGCCGAGCGGTCGGCTGGTTCGTGCCTCTTTGGTTCTTGGTGTCCACCGCAACGGGTGAGCTCGCGCCATGGGTGATCGGCATAGAATTAGGTTTCGCGCTTTTTGGCTTGGTCTTTCTTGACCTTGCGATGCCCAGCGTTCAGTTGGGGGTGTTGTTACTGGTGGCCTCATCGGGCGCAATGCTGGTTGTGCTAAAGCGCCATTTTGAGGCGGGACACGTTTTTGAGCGGGCTTTGACGACAGGGCTCGGCGATGATTTCGAGCAAACTATTCCGCTTCAGCGCCGACATCGCTTGAGCCGACAAATTAAAGCCGAGGATTGGCTGCATCCGCTGACCTTTCCGAGACCCGGAGTTCGTGTTGAGCGCGACATTAGTTATGGTGACGCCGGTAAACGAAACCTGCTCGATATTTATACGCCAATGACGGCGGGGTCGGGGCGCCCAGTGCTATTGCAGATTCATGGCGGCGCGTGGCTGATGGGGCACAAAGCCGAGCAGGCGCTGCCGCTTCTGCATCACATGGCTGGCTTGGGGTGGGTGTGCGTCTCAATCAATTATCGTTTGTCTCCCAGCGCGGTGTTTCCCGACCACATTGTGGATGTCAAAAAGGCCATTGCCTGGATTCGCAAGGAAATCGAAGCCTGGGGTGGAGACCCCAACTTCATCGCAGTAACCGGTGGTTCGGCTGGAGGACATCTAACGTCTTTAGCGGCATTAAGCGCCAATTATGCGCCCTGGCAGCCCGGTTTCGAAGACGTTGATACACAGGTGCAGGCGGCTATGCCATTGTACGGATGCTATGATTTCTGTAATCGGTACGACATTCGCTACCGGACAGCAATCGATCGTCCCATTATGCGCGCGGTGTTAAAAGTTGAGCAGGACGCCAACCCCGAGCTTTACGAGCTTGGTTCACCCGTTGCCTGGGTGAGTAAAAACGCTCCGCCTTTTTTCGTGGTGCAGGGCACCAATGACACGCTGATTTGGGTCGAGGAGGCGCGTAAGTTTGTTGCCGAACTTAGCGCCGTGAGCAAGCGTGAATTGGTATACGCCGAACTGCCTGGTGCCCAACATTCCTTTGAGGTCGTGCATTCACCCCGAACATCTCATTGGCTCAATGCCGCGGCGCTCTGGCTGGAGTGGTCTTATGGGGAGTGGGCTAATGAGGAGAGGGCTAATCAGGAGTGGCGCGGCCCCGAGTCCTGATCACAGTTGGGAGAACAATACCTTTCGTCGAGTGAGCGGCCTGCTGGTTTCGCGTTGGCTATCCGATAAACCTTAGAGATCGCCCCATCGCGCGCCAATGATTGCCAGTGCGACCGCAGGCGCTGTTTCGGTTCGCATCACTCGCGGCCCCAGCTTGACCTGCCTAAAACCGGCATCGACGGCATCGTCGACTTCAGATTCTGTCAGACCACCCACTGGGCCGACCAAAAGCGCTACGGATTGGGGTGCTGCTTCAGGTAGAGCGCCGCCATCGTGATGGTGGAGCACCAGTCGGATATCCCCGTCGACGATTTTTATCCATTCGTTTAACGCCATCGGCGCATGAACATCGGGCACAATGGTGCGAAATGATTGTTCGCAGGCGCTTGCTGCGATTTGTTGCCAGTGGGCCAGCCGTTTAGGCAGCCGGTCTTCGGGTAATCGCACATCCACACGCTCACTGAACAATGGCGTGATACTTGATACGCCCATTTCAGTGGCTTTTTGGATTGCCCAATCCATTCGCTCGGTTTTGCTCAAACAGAGACCCAAGTGGGTCGTCAGCGGAGACTCAGTATCGGGTTCTGAAAACGCACTCAACGCGACGGTAGCATCGCCTTTCTTACTTGCGACTATTTTACCGCGCCAGTCCCGCCCATCGCCGTTAAATAGCGTAACGCTATCCCCAACACGGGCACGCAGTACCCGCGTGAGATGATTTGCAGCGACTTCGTCAAGCTCGATCGGAGCATCGACGCTCAAAGGCTGAGGTGTGTAGAGGCGAATTTCACGCATGGTGAGGTTTCCGCTGGGGACGGTGTGGCACAGAGTCTAACCTGTAAATTGCTCAGATTGCGGACCGCGCCTAGGTTTTGGCAAGTCCTAAGTTGCGGGCAATGCTCAGCACCGGTTCGACCTGATTCATCGTGTAGAAATGTATGCCGGGGGCACCACTCTCAGCTAGCGTGGCACACAGCTGAGTAATCACTTCGATACCAAACAGTCGCACGCTTTCCTGATCATCTCCAAACGCTTCAATGCGGCGGCGGATCCAGCGGGGAATTTCGGCGCCACAGGCCGACGCAAAGCGATCGAGGTTGTTGAAATTCACAATCGGCATGATGCCGGGGTGTATCGGTTGCTCAATTCCAGCCGCAAGGCAGCGATCGAGAAAATAAAAATACGCCTCGATATTAAAGAAAAACTGAGTGACGGCGCTGTTCGCGCCCGCATCCAGTTTCTGCTTTAAATAGTGAATGTCGTGATCGTAGCTTTTGGCCTGGGGGTGAACTTCTGGATACGCCGCGACGGCAATCTCAAAGTGATCCCCCGTATGCTCACGGATAAAGCTCACCAGTTCGTTGGCGTGCACCAGCTGCCCTGCACCGCCCATTCCAGACGGCAAATCTCCGCGCAGCGCGACTAGACGCTTGATACCACTGTCTTTGTAGCCGTTTAGAAGCGACAGGATCGTCGCTTCGTCATCGGCCCCAAAACTCAGGTGCGGTGCCACGTCCTGACCCCCAGCGTGGAGCGCACTGACGACGCCTACCGTCGTGTCTCGCGTCGAGCCTCCGGCACCGTAGGTTACCGAGCAGTACTCGGGATTGAGTGCCATGAGTGCGGGAAGCGTGTGGTTAATGAGTTTCTCCCGCCCAGCGTCAGTTTTGGGCGGGAAAAATTCAAGGCTGCAGGGCTTTGGTTGTGGCATTGGTCTTCTGCCTGATCAGTACTTGTAGCTATCGGTCTTGAATGGGCCTTCAGGCGTCACGCCGATGTACTTGGCTTGCTCGTCAGTCAATCGGGTAATGACCCCGCCAAAACCCTTCACCATGAGTGCGGCTACCTGCTCGTCGAGGTGCTTCGGGAGCACTTCCACGGTGATCGCCGCAGCCTTTTGATCCGCGGGCAGGTCTGCAAACGCGTTCTTGTACATGTGTATCTGTGCTAGTACCTGGTTGGCGAAGGAGCCATCCATGATTCGCGAAGGGTGACCCGTGGCGTTACCGAGGTTGACCAATCGACCTTCTGAGAGCAGCAGCAGATGATCGTTGCTGGCTCGATCCCGATAGATTTTGTGAACCTGCGGCTTGATCTCTTCCCATTCCCAATGCTCACGCATGTAGGCGGTGTCGATCTCGTTGTCGAAGTGACCAATATTACAAACGACCGCGCTCGATTTGAGCGCTCGCAGCATGGCGGAATTACACACATTGAAGTTACCAGTGGTCGTAACCAGCAGGTCAGTGGTGCCCAGCAGATCGGTGTCGATGCAGCTGTCTAACCCGTCGTTGATACCATCGATAAATGGTGAAACCACTTCGTAGCCATCCATGCAGGCTTGCATTGCGCAGATTGGATCCGCTTCAGTCACCCGGACAATCATCCCTTCCTGACGGAGCGACAGGGCTGAGCCTTTACCCACGTCACCGTAGCCGATAACGAGCGCGCGCTTGCCTGACAGGAGGTGGTCAAGGCCACGCTTAATCGCGTCATTCAGGCTGTGGCGGCAGCCGTACTTATTGTCGTTCTTGGACTTGGTGACCGAGTCATTCACGTTGATCGCGGGGATCTTGAGCTCGCCATTTTCCAACATCTCGTACAAGCGATGGACGCCTGTGGTTGTTTCCTCGGTAACACCATGAATACGGTCGAGCATTTCAGGATACTTCTGGTGCAGCATCAGTGTGAGGTCACCACCATCGTCGAGCACCATATTGGCGTCCCAGGGCGCGCCATCTTTCAGGATTGTCTGCTCTAGACACCACTCGTACTCTTCTTCGGTCTCGCCCTTCCAGGCGAACACTGGCACTCCCGAGGCGGCTACCGCGGCAGCAGCGTGATCCTGAGTCGAGAAGATGTTGCATGATGACCAACGGACTTCCGCGCCAAGGGCAACGAGGGTTTCGATCAGCACACCCGTTTGGATAGTCATGTGGATACAGCCCAAAATTTTGGCGCCAGCCAGGGGCTGTTCGGCACTGTATTCTTCACGCAGCGCCATCAGCGCGGGCATTTCGCTCTCGGCAATATCCAGTTCTCGGCGGCCCCAGCCCGAGAGATTAATGTCGGCGACTTTGTAGTCGGTGAAGTTATCGACGTTCACTGCTGTGTTCATAGGTTTGCTCCTTTGCCTTATTCAGGCGTTGTCACCAGAGTGTCACGCTGGCGTTCAATTCTGTGGTGTTTGTGAGAATCACGATGTGAAGCTTTAGGCGCCAGCGCGCAGGGCGTCGGCCTTGTCGGTTTTCTCCCAGGAGAAATCCGCATCTTCCCGACCGAAGTGCCCGTAACTGGCGGTTTTTTGGTAGATCGGGCGCTTGAGATCGAGCATATCAATAATGCCTTTTGGGCGAAGATCAAAGTGTTCGCGCACTAACGCGATGATCCGCTCGTTGGCAATTTGGTTGGTGCCGAAGGTGTTGACGGAAATAGATGTCGGCTCTGCCACGCCAATCGCGTAGGACACCTGAATCTCGCAGCGCTCAGCAAGCCCTGCAGCAACAATGTTCTTAGCAACGTAGCGTGCAGCATAGGCGGCCGAGCGATCGACTTTGGAAGGATCCTTACCAGAGAATGCACCGCCGCCGTGCCGGGCCATGCCCCCATAGGTATCGACAATGATTTTCCGGCCGGTTACGCCTGCATCCCCTACCGGCCCACCAATGATGAACTGACCCGTGGGGTTAATATGGAAGCGAGTGTCCGCGTGCAACCACTCTGCGGGGAGTACCGCATCGATTATGTGCTCGCGCACCGCGGCGTGGATGTCCGCTTGACTAATATCGGGGTCGTGCTGGGTCGATAGCACAACGGCATCGATGCTGCTTGGTTTGCCCGCCTCATCGTAGCGCAACGAGATCTGGCTCTTGGCATCAGGGCGAAGCCAGGGCAGAGCGCCTGATTTGCGCAGTTCCGACTGCTTCTCTACCAAGCGATGGGCGTAGTAGATCGGAGCAGGCATCAGTACGTCGGTTTCATTGCTGGCATAACCGAACATCAGACCCTGGTCGCCGGCACCCATTTCCTTGTCTTCGCCTTCATCGACCCCTTGGGCAATGTCGCTCGACTGCTTGCCAATGGCGTTGAGCACTGCGCAGGATGCGCCATCAAAACCAACGTCAGAACTGTTGTAACCGATGCCTGACACTACGTGGCGGACAACTTCTTCCAGGTCGACGTAGGTGTTGGTGCGCACTTCACCGGCAATGACTACCATGCCGGTTTTTACCAGTGTTTCGACGGCTACGCGGGCATGGGGGTCATCCGTGAGAATGTGATCCAAGACTGCGTCAGAGATCTGGTCGGCCATTTTATCGGGGTGGCCTTCAGAGACCGATTCAGACGTAAAAAGTGAGTACTCGCTCATGCTTTATTCCTTGTTAAATATCGTTGCGACGTTGAAAAAGCCGCACTTGGATTTGAAACCCATTGCGCTGGGCAATAAACAAATCCGCCTGATCAACGAGCCCTGCTTCTTGAGCCCATTGGGTTAATTGTTGAGGGGCAAAACCCAGCCAGAGGTCGCCACAGTTCTCCCGCGCCCAGGCCTGATCGTGGGCACACAGCTCGCTGATGATCAGCCAGCCGTTGTCGTCGAGCAGCTCTGCCACGTCTTGGATAACGGCATCGGGTTCGGGTGTGTGGTGCAGCACCATGTTCATTACAGCCGCGCCGAACTGTCCTTTACGGCGCTTTAAACCATTGCCCGTGTCGCCCTGTACAAACTCCACGTTGCCCAAGTGACCAGCCGTGGCGCGGGCGGTGTTTAACATGACCTCGGAATTATCGAGCGCCACAACGTTGCCAGCGCGTTCGGCGAGGGCGGGAAGCAGATTGCCATCCCCCGGGCCAACCTCTAACAGCTGAGTCTCTGATAGATCGCCACATCGGTCTAACAGGTGCAGGGTTGCAAGCGCGTATTCCTCGGATGCGGCGATAAGTTCTTTCTGTTCTTTAAACCGTGCTGCATTGTCGCGAAAGAATAAAAGGGAGTTCTGCTCCCGCTGCCGCTCTACCCGCAGCAAGCCGGCTGCGACGCTGGGCTCCAGCGGAGCGTCGTCGATTTGGCGAATAACCGTGTTGATCAGCTCGGCTCGATCGCCTGTGGGGAGTTGTCGGCGATAGAAGATTGCCGTCCCTTCGCGTCGTCGCGCTAATAAGTCGGCTTGAACTAAGACTTTCAGATGATGGCTTAAAGCGCTCTGACGGAGATCAAAGACCTCGCAAAGCTCGGAGACACTCAGTGAGTCTCCTTTGAGCAAGCGTAAAACCTGCAGGCGTAACGGATCCCCTAATGCCTTTAACAGGCTCGCTAGGGTGTCAATTGCCCCCGATTCATCGTTTTTGGGGTCGTCGACGCGCAGTTGCGCAATGTTGGTACATGCTTCCATGGCGACAATGTATCACCGAGATTTTCTTTTATCAAAATATTTTGATGGATAAGAGGTGTGACTTGGGCTCCGCTATCGTTACCTTGGGCTGCGCTGTCCAAGTCTTTGGATCCGCTTTCCATCTCTTGTGCTGCGCCGTCGATACCTTGCGCTACGCTATCCATATCTTGCGCTGCGCTAGCGCTATACTGTGCCTTGATCGATGAGCGATGATCGCTCAGTCGATCAAATGGATTTCAGATAGGGAGCAGGGCGTGGATCAGCAAGCAATGAAGGAGCAAGTCGCCGCGGCAGCGGTGGAGCATGTGGCGGCTCTGCCGGGCGATACGTTGAAACTCGGTATCGGGACAGGCTCTACGGCTAATTGCTTCATACAGGGTCTTGTGGCTCTAAAAGATCGCATTGCGACCACGGTAGCGAGCTCAGAGGCTTCGGCGAGGCTGTTGCGAGAGCTAGGGCTGCCGGTCACCGAGCTCAATGACTCTGGGGAACTCGATGTCTATATCGATGGTGCCGATGAAGCCAATCTCGATCTGCAGCTGATTAAAGGCGGAGGTGCTGCGCTGACTCGGGAAAAAATCGTGGCAAGCGCGTGCAAGCAATTCATCTGTATTGCGGATGAGAGCAAACTGGTCTCGCGTTTGGGCAAATTCCCGCTGCCGGTGGAAGTGATTCCCATGGCCCGACAGGTGGTAGCCAGGGCGCTGACGGAGCTTGGGGGGGAGCCGATCTGGCGTGAGGGCGTGGTGACAGACAACGGCAACGACATTTTGGATGTCCACCAGTTGGATATCGCGCGCCCCGCCAATCTTGAACAAGCAATTAACCACATCCCTGGCGTCGTCTGTAACGGCCTATTTGCACTGAGCCCCGCAGATGTGTTGCTGCTGGGCACGCCCACAGGTGTGCGCACGCTCAGCTCGAAATATTAACTATCGGGAGAAAGACCCGCCGCCGAAGCCTGCCAAGGCTCTCTAATAACCACTGTTATAAAAGTTCTCGCAGCGAAAGACTCACCGATCGATGTGCCGCTTGGTGCTTGGTGCCTGGTGTTTAGTGTTTGGAGCCGCGCGGACTGTAGATGGTTTAAACGCTACTCGCGGGGTCAAAGACTTTACCGGGGTTAAGAATGCCATCCGGGTCAAAGGCCTGTTTGATCGCTCGCATCAAGGCAATTTCTGCCTCACTTCGACTGTAGCTGAGAAAGTCTTTCTTCAGCAGGCCCACACCGTGCTCCGCTGAAATCGAGCCACCGACCGCTTGAATCGCCGCGAATACCTCGGTGCTCACCGACTTGCAGCGCGCCTGAAAGTCATCGATCGCCACATCGTCGGGCTTAAGAATATTGAGATGCAGATTGCCGTCGCCAATGTGACCAAACCAGACCACCTCAAGGTCGGGATAGCGCTCTGCCACAATCGCATCCACCCGAGCGAGAAACTCGGGCACCTTGGCAATCGTCGTTGAGATATCGTTTTTGTAGGGAGTCCAGCGCGAGATGGTCTCGGAGATATCCTCTCGCAATCGCCACAGATTGCGCGCTTGCTGCAGACTTTGGCTGAGCACCGCATCTTCCACAAAACCCTCTTCCATACAGGCGGATACGATTTCCATCACTAGATCTTCGGTCTCCGGCCCGAGGTTTTCAAACTCAATCAGGGCATAGAAGGGTGTTTGAGTGTCAAAAGGCCGCTGCAACTGTTGGTGTTCTACAACCTTTGAGAGCGCGAGTTCCGAGAAGAATTCATAAGCCAGTAGATCAAGTCTATTTTGAAAGGCCTGTAATACCTCGGCAATCGCCGTCATCGATGGGAGCCCAAGGACAATAACTTGAGGATCTTTGGGCGGCTTACAGAGCCCAAGGGTCGCCTCCACGATGATCCCGAGAATACCCTCTGAGCCAATCATTAGGTGGCGGAGGTCGAGCCCGGTGTTGTTCTTAATCAGTCCCCGATTGAGTGATAGTAGTTCGCCTGTGCCCGTCACAACTTTTAGGCCCAGTACCCAGTCACGGGTCATACCGTAGCGAATTACCTGTATTCCCCCAGCATTAGTAGCGATGTTGCCGCCAATTTGGCTCGAACCGCTCGACGCGAAATCCACCGGGTAAATGAGGTCCTGAGCTTCTGCGGCCTGTTGGATGGCCTCGGTGATCGCGCCCGCCTGACAAGTAAGACTGCGATCAACGGGGTTGAGGTCAAGAATTCGGTTCATGCGATCGAGGGCGAGTACGAGTTCGCCATTGGCGGCCATCGCGCCGCCACTGAGACCGGTCCGGCCGCCCGAAGGCACAATTGCAACCCGATGCGCGCGCGCTGCCACAACAATAGCCTGCACGTCTTCCACCGTTTCAGGCAGCACGACGGCGCAGGGAGCGGGCTCTG
>CBFHHJ010000039.1:0-1873 GCA_965655505.1 Luminiphilus sp. | reverse complement strand
CCAATCGCGGCCATAGTGAGCGAGTGAGTCCGCGTCCGTTAAAAATCGCGTAGCGCCAAGCAAGCCTTCTAATTGGGCGGCTAGTGCTGCAGGTAGTGTCGGCATTGGTGCAATCTTTCCTTTCTGGTAGGTCAGCGGGTCAATTTCTGCAAGCTGGATGATCGACGAATGCAGACAGGATGTCATTACGCGAGTGTGATCAGAGCGGATGTGCTGCTTGCCGAGCTGGGTCGGTCTATAAACGCATTCAGTAAGCGCTCTGAATGAGCGCGATCGATAAACGATATCAATAAAGAATTTAGCGCCGAATGAACCGATAGCGGATTTTCAGCGAATAGAGTTACCTAACGCGGAACAAGTATTGCGAGGAACACTGGCGTTATCAAGCCGCTGCTCTGTCAGCTAACATTTTGTTTCGCATGGTACGTCGTTTGTTCGCCCGTATATTGCCTCGTGTAACGGCGTCGTACGTTGGTGCTGAATTTTTGATCCGTATGGTAATCTTCGCGCGCCCAAAACGTCGCTGTTAACCTCATCCTTGGCCGGTGAGCCATGACACCTTTTTCAAGCCAGTTCAGGAATTGCCGTGAGCCAGACTTCACTCAACAAAGAAAAAATCAAATTTCTGCTATTAGAGGGCGTTCACCCGTCGGCAGTCGACACCCTTGCCTCGGCGGGCTATACCAATGTCGTAACTCACAGTGGTGCTCTGTCGGGTGAGCAGTTGCTCGCCGAGATAGCCGATGCGCACTTTGTGGGCATCCGCTCACGGACTCAATTGACCGAGGAAGTGTTCTCGGCGGCTAAAAAACTGGTTGCTGTTGGCTGTTTTTGCATCGGCACCAACCAAGTGGATTTGCAGTCGGCGGCAGTGCGAGGGATTCCAGTCTTTAACGCACCCTTCTCTAATACGCGATCGGTGGCTGAGTTAGTGATTGCAGAAGCGATTTTGTTGTTGCGGGGGATACCCGAAAAAAACTCGGCGGCGCACAGAGGGCAGTGGCTCAAATCCGCCAACAACAGTTTCGAGATTCGCGGTAAAACCCTAGGGATTGTCGGTTACGGCAGTATTGGTATGCAGCTGGGAGTGATTGCAGAAAGCTTAGGGATGACGGTTGAGTTCTATGATGTCACCACAAAGCTGCCAGTCGGTAATGCCCGCCAGATCTCCAGTCTGCAGGATTTGTTGGGCCGAGCCGATGTGGTGAGCCTGCACGTACCGCAACTTGCCAGTACTGCAAATATGATTGGTGCGACCGAGATCGCCGCCATGAAGCCTGGCGCAGTGTTTATCAACGCATCACGGGGAAATGTCGTTGAGATTGACCCTTTAGCGGCGGCACTCCAAAGCGGTCACCTCTCCGGTGCCGCAATTGACGTGTTCCCGGTAGAGCCGCGCTCCAACAATGATGAGTTCGTCTCGCCCTTGCGCGGCATCGATCGAGCACTGCTCACGCCACACATTGGCGGCAGCACTATGGAAGCGCAGCTCAACATTGGCGTTGAGGTGGCCGAGAAACTGGCTCGGTACAGCGATAACGGCACGACGTTATCAGCAGTCAACTTCCCCGAGGTGGCGCTGCCGGAGCACGAAGGCCAGCATCGCTTGTTGCACGTGCACAAAAACGTGCCCGGTGTGATGGGTGAGATCAACCGCATCTTCTCTGAAGGTGGCATCAACATTTGTGCTCAGTACCTCCAGACCCTCAGCGATATTGGTTACGTTGTGATTGATGTGGACTCTGAATATTCCGATGGTGCGTTGAAGCAACTTCGCGGTGTCGAGGGTACGCTGCGCTGTCGAGTGTTGTTCTAGCAAGCCCAAGCGCATCGGGTTTCGGGTTAAAGCTTACCGCACAGAAAGTATGCGTGG
>CBFHHJ010000038.1:7297-12166 GCA_965655505.1 Luminiphilus sp. | reverse complement strand
ATCATCACCTCGGGCAAGGCCTATCTCGACGTGCTTCAGGCACTTGAGGATATGGGTATTGATCAGGGTGTCGCCGCAGAAATAGGGCTGCGGGTTTATAAAGTGGGTATGCCCTGGCCCCTAGAGCCCGTCGCGACACACACATTCGCAGAGGGGTTGGAAGAGATTCTGGTTGTCGAGGAAAAGCGTTCAATCATCGAAGATCAGCTCACCTCACAGCTTTACAACTACCCCGTTGGCTCACGACCTCGGGTGTTCGGCGAGTTTGATGAAGATGGTAACGACCTGCTCCCCAACCTCGGCGAGCTAACGCCAGCAATGGTCGCACTTGCCATTGCATCTCGGGTAAGGCGCTACTACTCGAGTCCTACCCTCGAGCAGCGTATCGAATGGATTGAGGAGAAGGAGCGCTCCCTCGCACAGCCCTTCGAAACGATTGAACGGGTCCCCCATTTTTGCTCGGGCTGCCCCCACAATACATCGACGCGAGTGCCGGACGGCAGTCACGCCCTCGGCGGAATTGGATGCCACTACATGGCGACCTGGATGCCTGATCGACCCACAGAAACGTTCACACAAATGGGCGGCGAAGGCGCAACGTGGATCGGGCAAGCACCCTTCACTGACACCAAGCATGTTTTCCAGAATTTGGGTGATGGCACGTATTTTCATTCAGGGATTCTCGCCATCCGAGCCTCCGTCGCGGCCAAGGTCAATATCACCTACAAGATTCTTTATAACGATGCCGTCGCCATGACGGGAGGCCAACCGATTGACGGGCAGTTATCGGTATCCGATTTGATCCATCAAGTGCGAGGCGAAGGCGTACGGCGTATCGCGCTGGTCTCTGATCACCCCGAAGCGTTTAGCGGCAAGTTCCACAACATACCGGGCTACAGCCTTCACCATAGAGATGAAATGGACAGCCTGCAGCGCGAACTGCGTGAGTACGCGGGCACCTCGGTACTGGTCTATCAACAAACCTGTGCTGCGGAAAAACGGCGTCGCAGGAAGAAAGGCAAGCTGGAAGATCCTAACCGCAGGATCTTCATTAACGATGCCGTCTGCGAAGGCTGTGGCGATTGCAGCGTTCAGTCCAATTGTTTATCTGTGATACCCAAGAAAACCCCACTGGGTCGCAAGCGTGAGATTGAGCAAAGCTCGTGTAACAAAGACTATAGCTGCGTTGAAGGTTTCTGCCCCAGCTTTGTATCGGTCATCGGGGGCTCATTACGCAAGCCCAAGTTAAGTTCGGAGACTTCGGTCTTAGCCGATCCCCTACCCGAGCCCACCCTGCCACCAATCGATCATCCCTGGAATACCGTTGTGGCCGGTGTGGGCGGTACCGGCGTGCTGACGATTGCATCCCTAGTGGCGATGGCGGCACACATCGAGGGCAAAGGTTGCGCAACGATGAACCAAACGGGCCTTGCCCAAAAGTTTGGTGCAGTAACCAGTCACGTACGTGTTGCTTCAACCCAAGACGATATTAAGGCAGTGCGCATTCCCGCCGGCGAAGCCGATCTCATGATTGGCTGTGACATGGTGGTCGCAGCAACCTACGAAGCCCTCGGTAAATCAGCCAAAAAGCGAACACATGCCATCATCAATGATGCCGAGCAACCGACAGCCGCGTTTGTGCTCGACCCCGACGTCAAGTTTCCAGGCCAAGGGATGCGAGACAAGATCACCGCGGAAGTCGGGGAAGATGCGATTGCCTTCGTTAACGCGACTGAAATCGCGACGCGACTCTTGGGTGATGCCATCGGCGCCAATCTCTTCCTGCTCGGCTGCGCCTGGCAAAACGGCTGGGTTCCGGTTGGTCGGCAGGCACTTGAGCGCGCAATTGATCTGAACGGCGTTGCCGCAGAATTTAATAAACGCGCCTTTTACATGGGCCGCCAGTTTGCGCATCAACCGGAGACTATCCTATCGCGGCTGTCGGACGAGCCAACCGACAAGGTGACCAAGATCGAAAGCCTGAGTGACCTTATTGCCGATCGCGTAGCACGGCTTACCGAATATCAGAATGGTGATTACGCCCACAAATATAAACGCCGAGTTGATCAGATTAGCAATGTCGACCCCACACCGTTTGCATCAGATTCTCTGACCTTCGCGGTGGCGCGCCAACTCTACCGACTGATGGCCATCAAGGATGAATATGAAGTTGCGCGCTTACACAGTAGCGAGGCGTTTCAAAAACAGCTGGCAAAGACGTTTTCTGGCGACTACTCATTGCGCTTTCATTTGGCGCCACCGCTTTTAAGCAAGCCCGATCCCGAAACAGGCAAAGTTCGCAAACGTGAATACGGTGCATGGATGATGTCGGCCTTTCGGTTGCTGGCAAGGTTCAAATCACTGCGCGGGACACGCCTCGATGTGTTCGCCCTAAGCGAAGAGCGCAAGCGAGAACGCGCTGATCTCGACGAATACTTAGCCCTCCTTGATGAAATTGAAGCGCGGGTCAATGAGCAAACCTATCCGACCGCTGTCGCACTGGCCAACTTGCCAGAAACCTTGCGAGGTTACGGGCACGTCAAGGATCGAAACCGCGAAAACCTGACAGAACACCGCGAGCAGTTGCTACGTGAGTTGCGCGGTGACTTGAGGTTTGTGGAGGTCGGCGGAAAGGCCGCGGCTTAATGGGCGAAACACGAACTTTCTAGAAATGCTTATCCAACACCGGAGAAACCATCGCATGTCAGTGTTTAAGCACCCCGAGTTTCAGGATCATGAGCAGGTTGTATTCGTTAACGACCAATCGACCGGCCTTCGTGCAATCATTGCTGTGCACGACACCCGATTAGGCCCCGCAGTCGGCGGTTGTCGGATGTTTCCGTATAGCAGCGACGACGAAGCGCTAACGGATGTATTGCGCCTCTCTCGCGGCATGACGTTTAAATCAGCCCTCGCGGGGCTGCCTTTCGGCGGCGGAAAATCCGTCATCATGGCAGACCCTCGACACGAAAAAACCTCAGCCATGATGGCCGCCATGGGCGCAGCCGTCGATCGATTAGGCGGCGCCTATGTGATCGCTGAAGACTCGGGCACATCGCCTTTAGACATGCGTCACGCATCTACCCGAACACCCTACGTGAAAGGTCTTGAAGATAACGATCATGGAGGAGACCCGTCACCCCACACTGCACAGGGTGTGTTTCTCGGCATAAAAGCTGCCATCAAAACTGTCTAAAAGACGACCGATCTCCAAGGCATTCGGGTTGCAATTCAAGGGTTAGGACATGTGGGTTATCACCTAGCCGGTCTGTTAAGTAAAGCCGGTGTCTCGGTAATGGGGTGCGATATTCATGCCCCTAACGTACGTCGAGCCGAGCAGCACTCCGGGTTAATTCCGGTAGCCTGCGACGAGGTTATGACAGCTGATTGCGACGTCCTGGCGCCTTGCGCACTGGGAGCCACTCTAAACGCACAATCAATCCCGAACCTACGGGCGAAGATTGTCGCCGGTGCAGCCAACAATCAACTCGCCAGCGCCGAAGACGGTGAGCGCTTGCACGCGCAGGGCGTTGTTTACTGCCCTGATTTCGCTGTTAACGCCGGCGGCGTGATTGAGATTCACCACCAGGGCTTGCAAAGCACCAAGGCCGTTCGCGACGCCGCAATCAATGGCGTTGGCGAGGTCGTTCTAGAAATTCTCGACCGCTCCCAACAGACCGGCATTAGCACCCAGCGCGTTGCTATTGAGCTTGCCGAGGAACGCTTGCGTATCGCTCACGCTCCAGCACACGCCTTACAAAATAGCGCCTGATCTGCTCGCGACGCTGACAGAACGAAAACGGGCTGGCGCGTCTAGCCTACGCCGCCAGCTCCTCCATCATCTCTTGTGGCGCGTCCCATGACAGGTGATGGTCTTCCACTCGAACCATGTTTTTAGCCGCCACCAACACTGGCATCACGTCCCCGCCTAAAATTTCACTGATAGCGGTTGCTGGGAAGCGATTCATCATAGTGATTTCATCGGAAGAAAAATTGGTCAGCCCACGAGCGAGCTCCTCGCCGTCTTCGCAGAACAGATGGACCACGTCGCCCTGACTGAACTCGCCGTGGAAGGCGACCAAGTCATCAAGACACGCGGGGGACAAGCCACGTTTCCACTCGGCAACCTTCTCGGCGCTAAGCACCAGTGAACCACCAACCTGCAGACGATTCGTGAGCCATGAGGACCACGCAGATGAGGCAGTGCCATGGGCGAGGCAGCGGGTGTGTCGGCGCCGATTCTCGAGTACTGAGCTAATTGGACGCTCGAGCACTCCCTCGGCAATGTAGGTCGTGCACCCCAGTTGCTGAGCCATGTTGGCGGCCTGAAGCTTGGTTTTCATGCCACCACTGCCCAGTGCAGAGGTACCTTCAGTTGCCTCAAGGTATTGGTTCACGTCTTCGATGCTAGGGATAAACTGCGCACCCTCCTCCGCCGGATTTCGGTCATACAAACCGTCAACGCTGGTCAGCATCACAAAATGATCCGCCTGAATCATTTGAGCGACCTTGGCAGCCAGGCGATCATTATCGCCAACCCGCAGCTCCGCTGTAGCGACACTATCGTTCTCGTTAACGATTGGCACTACGGGATGATCGAAAAGGTGCTCCAAAGTGTTTTTGATATTGATAAAACGCTCGCGGTCTTCCATTTCGTCCATCGTTACCAGCAACTGGGCAACGTATAGCGAACTTTCTTGTGCGATCTGCCGATAGGCGTTGAGTAACAAAGGTTGTCCGCAGGCAGCGGCTGCCTGCTTGTCCTGAATGCTCGCCTCGGCAGGGTTCACCTCGATTGCATTGCAGCCAAGGGCCACAGCGCCGGAAGACATCAGAACAACGTCGTTGCCCTGACTACGTAAGTGCGCG
>CBFHHJ010000038.1:0-7197 GCA_965655505.1 Luminiphilus sp. | reverse complement strand
CGATTGCATTGCAGCCAAGGGCCACAGCGCCGGAAGACATCAGAACAACGTCGTTGCCCTGACTACGTAAGTGCGCGATATCAGTCATTAGCCCATGCATGAACGCGTATTTAAGCGCCAAGGTGTCGCTGTCTGCCAACAGGCTCGATCCGACTTTCACCACGATTCGCTTTCGCTCGCTCACAACACTCTCCTAACTCATTCTATTTGAATGT
This sequence comes from Luminiphilus sp., assembly GCA_965655505.1. GTDB lineage: Bacteria > Pseudomonadota > Gammaproteobacteria > Pseudomonadales > Halieaceae > Luminiphilus. The sequence continues at coordinate 6,982 of CBFHHJ010000038.1, read as the reverse complement.
TTCGACTTGAAGGTTTCGCCATTTCCCCATACCAGCGGCCTGAACGCTTTTGCTACTTGGTTACCGGCTCTGGTGACATATAGTTACATATCTAACTTATACTTTCATCTCGAAGACCAAATAATAGCAATAATTTGGCTTTTTAGCTGGATTATTTACGGAGAACGCACGACAGCACCAAAATATTAGTTTGTTTCCAAATTAAATTATTGTTACTTTTATGGACGCTAGATTGTGAATCCATCGGACTACCGACCCGTCTAACGAGGAATCTTTGGTGACAGACAACACACCGAGCGCACCCGCAAGGATATGTGAGCAGGTCTCTAAAACACCGCTCAATATGCTGATGGTGGGCTGCGGAAACATGGGCGGCGCGTTACTTGAGCGCTGGGCCACTATCGAGTCAATGCGTTTCACCGTCGTCGCGCCAAGCGAGCCCGCCTGCCCAGAAGGTGTGCACGTCGTCCCAACGCAGTCAGCGCTCAACGGCGCGCAATTCGACGGCATTGTCATCGCCATCAAGCCTCAGTTAATCGCTGAAGTGATGCCTGCCTACCGAGAGAACATTGAGCCGAGTCACGACGCGGCAATCATTTCGATCGCTGCGGGCACCCCGAGCAGCATCCTGCAAGCCCTTTTCCCTCAGCGCACCATTGCTCGCTTGATGCCGAATATGCCCGCCAGCATTGGTCTGGGAGTGACCGGTATAACAGCCCCTCCTGACATACCAATTCTTTGGCGGCAGGTAATCACCGATCTCGCCAAAACTGTCGGCGAGGTGCTCTGGGTCGAGTCCGACGAAGCACTGAACCGTTTAACCGCCATCTTTGGAAGCGGGCCCGCCTACGCACTGCAATTCATCGAGAGCTTTGAACGCGCAGCGCGAACCTCGATGGGGTTTTCAGCCGAGCAGGCTAGCCTACCGGTTCAGCAAACCGTGTTGGGTGCTGTCCGGCTTGCTACGGCCAGTGAACGCGACTCGGCAGCATTGAAGCAGACGGTGATGAGTCGGGGCGGAACAACTGCAGCTGGCATTGAAGCCCTTAATTCTGGTGATCGGCTGACCGACGCCCTCAGCGAGGCTGTAGAAGCCGCATTTCAGCGAGCTCAAGCGCTCGAGCAATTTGCCGAAACCGAGTTCAATGGGGCCTCCACCGCCGACATCTCGGCAACAGCCTCAGACAGAAAAAATGCCGAACGCCCCTCCATAACAGCGAATACAGTTCTGGATATACCGATGCTATCGTGACGCAGAATGCTTTAGATGCAGAAATCCGCATCGCTACGGGCTAGCGTCATGGGTGCGGCCCCCGGTGGTCGGCAACTGAACATAATTGAATATCGAGAATTCGGTGCTAGCCCAATATGTGGCTGTGCCTAGCCAACCATTTCAGGCGACACTGCAGAGACATCTTTTTTGTAAGGTTGCCAACCGAATCCAACATCAAGACAGCAAAGGGAACACAGCATCATGCAAGCTGAGCACATTCGGATTGAAGAGATGGTCTCATTAGGAATTTACTTCCTGATCATGATGGCGATTGGTGTCTACGCTTACCGAAAATCCACCTCTGACGTCTCCGAATATATGCTGGGTGGTCGTCAGCTAAGCCCCGCTGTCGCCTCATTATCAGCCGGCGCTTCAGACATGAGCGGCTGGATGTTACTGGGATTACCCGGAGCAATGTACGTTTCTGGCTTGTCAGCCGCCTGGATCGCAGTGGGACTACTGATCGGCGCCTTTCTCAATTATCTGCTGGTTGCGCCGCGTCTTCGTGTCTACACCGAAGTGGCAGATGACGCGATCACCATCCCAGACTTTTTGGAAAAGCGCTTCAACGATCACACCCGGCGATTGCGCATATTCTCATCGCTGGTCATCGTAATTTTCTTCACTCTGTACACCTCCGCGGGCGTTGTGGCCGGGGGCAAACTGTTTGAAGCATCAATGGGTTTGCAATACGAACTGGGGCTCTTTGTCACTGCGGGCGTCGTCGTCGCCTACACCCTCTTCGGTGGGTTTCTTGCTGTCAGCCTGACCGACTTTGTTCAAGGCTGCATTATGTTCATTGCGCTCGTTCTGGTGCCAGTCGTGGCCTTGACTGATATCGGCGGGCTCAAATCAATGACCGCAACCCTGAACAGCATTGACACTGATCTGCTCACTGCATTTGGCGGCGTCACGGCGCTGGGCGTGTTGTCGAGTTTATCCTGGGGATTGGGCTACTTTGGACAGCCGCATATTATCGTGCGGTTTATGGCGCTCCGCTCCCACAAGGATGCACCGGTCGCGCGCCACATTGGAATGAGCTGGATGACCGTTTCTATTGTGGGCTCGCTCGCGACAGGCTTGGTAGGGCTGGCTTACGTCACTAATAACGGCATGTCATTAGATGACCCAGAAACCATCTTCATTGTGCTGTCACAAATTCTCTTCCACCCGTTAATCGCAGGCTTTTTGTTAGCCGCTATTCTTGCTGCGATCATGAGCACGATTTCCTCACAACTCCTTGTGTCTTCATCGTCCCTCACCGAAGACTTTTACAAAACCTATATACGCCCAGCAGCTAGCCAAAAAGAATTGGTTTTGACTGGCCGCATCGCCGTGTTTGGGGTTGCGGTCATCGCCATTGGGTTAGCCTTTGACCGCTCGAGCTCAATATTGAGCTTGGTGAGTAACGCCTGGGCGGGATTCGGTGCGGCTTTCGGACCCATCATACTGATGAGCCTGTATTGGCGAAGACTCACAGCACAGGGGGCACTGGCTGGCATGATCGCGGGTGCGGTCACTGTATTGTTTTGGATCTATGGTCCCATCGAAATTGACGGACGCGGCTTGAGTGCTTACCTGTATGAAATCATTCCCGGGTTTGTAATGTGTGGCCTAACGGCGATTGGGGTCAGTCTGTACAACCCCGCGCCAGCATCGGCGGTGATCGCCAAGTACGATCGTATGATAGACGTCTTGGAGGATGCACCCGCCACGTGATCTGCGAGCGCAGTCCCTGCCGGCTGCTTACTTCAAGGCTACTTACGCCCAAGCCACTTACACCAAAGCCACTTACACCAAAGCTACTTACCACCCAAGGCTACTTGTATCTCAGCTACTTGGACAACTCGGTAAGCAACAGCAACCAGTAATCGAGCCCATCATAGAACTCCTTAACCCTAAGACGTTCATTGAGCCCATGGGCGAACATTTCCTCGGCCACGTAGCCACGCCCTGAAATTCCTATAGTGTCGATACGAACGTTACGGTAATGCATCCCATCAGTGCCACCAGACTCCATGTAAGGCACCAGTGTGATATCCGGAAACCGATAAGTTAGTGCAGTACGAATAGCCGGCTCAAGACCCTCGGGCACGTTTGAAATGGGGCTATCGCCGAATGCCTGCATTAAGGCAACGTCAATCTGGTCATTGCCAATAGCCGCTTCGAGCCGCTCTTGGGTTAACTTGACCCCCTCACCCGGATAGATCCGGCAATTAACGGTAGCGGTCGCCGACTGGGGCAGCGCGTTTTCTGCATGGCCACCGGTTAACATCGTAGGCACGCAGGTTGTTCGCAATGTACCAACCGTCTCCGAATTAGCTGAGAGCACCTCAATCGCAAGTTCATCGCTGGGGTCTTCGGCAAATAAACTGAGACCCTCAGCTGGCAGGGCTCTAAGCACTGCCTTGCTGAGCCTTCAAAAAACAGTGGGTATGGCAAGAGATTTGAGGGGAATTGAATGGGGTGGCTGACGGGGATCGAACCCGCGGCCACAGGAGTCACAATCCTGTGCTCTACCAACTGAGCTACAGCCACCACTGAATGGTCGGGGAGGAGGGATTCGAACCCCCGACATCCTGCTCCCAAAGCAGGCGCGCTACCAGACTGCGCTACACCCCGACGTTCCCACACAGCATAACACTGAGACCACACTCGGTGAGAAGGCGCGCATACTACTTGTTTGGTGAATTTGGGTCAATTGAAACGATCTGTGCTCAAGTTGCCCTTTCACCCAACCGCGCAATCTGGAACACTTGCGCCCCGAGCAAGCAAACACCCCAGAGACACTTATGAGCGCCCTACTCCTTGACGGCAAACACGTCGCGCAACTCACTGAAGCCGAGCTAAGCCAGCGGGTGGCGTCATTGAAGGAAAAATCGGGCGGCAAGACACCCATTCTCGCAACCATTCTCGTGGGCGATGACCCCGCTTCAGCCACCTACGTGCGCATGAAAGGCAATGCCTGCCGACGCGTCGGCATGGAATCGCTGGCAATTGAGCTACCCGCAACAATCAAAACCAATGATTTACTGCGACAAATTGACGAACTTAATCACAACCCGAACGTGCATGGCATTTTGCTGCAACACCCCGTGCCCGCTCACATCGATGAGCGCGCCGCTTTCGACATGATTGCCCTTGAAAAAGATGTCGACGGAGTCACCTGTCTAGGTTTTGGACGGATGAGCATGGGTGAGTTCGCTTACGGCTGTGCAACGCCTCAGGGCATTATGCGACTGCTGGCTCACTATGAAATCGAAATTGAGGGTAAGCATGCAGTTGTTGTGGGCCGCAGTCCTATCCTCGGCAAACCGATGTCCATGATGCTGTTACAAGCAAACGCTACCGTAACCATCTGTCACTCGCGTACACGCGATCTCCAGCGCCATGTCGCGCAAGCCGACATTCTTGTGGGTGCAGTGGGAAGACCCGAATTCATCAGGGCCGAGTGGATTAAAGATGATTCAGTGGTTGTGGATGCGGGATACCACCCCGGTGGCGTGGGCGACATTGAACTCTCGCTGCTCACCAACCGTGTCAAAGCCTATACCCCCGTACCAGGCGGAGTCGGCCCTATGACAATCAATACGCTCATCGCTCAAACGGTGCAATCCGCTGAAAAAGCCCTTGGCTGAGACGCTACAGCGGCACAAAACCCTATAAAGTTTACCGGTCACTCGGAGGCGGCAATCAGGCTCGCGTTACCACCAGCCGCGGTTGTGTCAACGCAGACGTGCCGCTCGCTGACAAATCGTCCGGGGCAATCATATTCAGTGACCAACGGCACAATCGGGCCCTCTCGCGCAGCGAGTGCCTCTTTACACGCCCTGAGCAGCGTAGTATCGCCATTGCAAGCAAGCATTACGAAACCCGCAACCCGTGTCAGCACCGATGGGTCTAACTGGCCCGCCAGCGCAACAATCGGCAACCCGGCGTCTTCGATTGCCGCCGCACCGATTTCACTACCCGGCGTCACGAGCACTACACGGTTTCCCTGAGACAATGCGGCCAGCGCCTGACTCAGGGCAAGCCCCGGCGTGGGGCCGGCACAGATCACAGTGCCGCGGGGAAGGAGGGACAACACATTGCGTTCTCCGGTCGGCCCCGGCAACTCCAATGGCGTTAAATCAAGCGGCTCATAAGGCGCATTAGTGATCATCATGAGACGCTCGAAGCGCTCCTCAGGCCCAGGGGCGGACATCGTCGCCACCTGATCGATCGCTACCTGTAAGGCATCTGCGGTCACCAGGTCCGCCTCGGGAGCCTCAGTCGCATACTGGGCATCGGGGGAGCGCATCATCCGGCGCACATAATGGGGACCACCGGCTTTGGGACCGGTACCGGATAAACCCTCACCACCAAACGGCTGGCTTCCCACGATGGCACCGATTTGATTTCGATTAACATAGATATTGCCCACTTCTATTCGCTCACAGAGGTACTGCACACGGCTATCAACACGCGTGTGTACCCCAAAGGTCAGTCCGAAGCCCCGACCGTTAATCGCGTCGATGACCTGATCAAGCTCAGTTGCCTCATAGGTCACGAGGTGTAATACAGGCCCGAAAATCTCTTCATCAAGTTGCTCAATACTTTCGAGACCGATTACCGTCGGCGGAACAAAGCGGCCCTCACCGGGTTCCTCACGCTCCCTTGACGTGCTCAGCTGTTTGAGCACCCTGCCTTCGCTTTTCCGCTGCTCGATGTACGAGAGTATGCGCTCCTGTGCTTGCTGGTCGATGACGGGCCCCACGTCGGTGGATAAACGCCACGGGTCACCCAGCGTCAGTTCATCCATCGCCCCAAACAACATTTGGCTAAGGTCGTGAGCAATATCCTGTTGAACGTACAACACTCTCAACGCTGAACAACGCTGACCGGCACTTTGAAACGCCGAGGCAATGACATCCCGAACCACCTGCTCGGGCAGCGCTGTCGAGTCCACCACCATGGCATTTAACCCCCCGGTCTCGGCAACCAGAAATGCCTCGGGAGACCCGTATTTTGCCATTGTCTTGTTGATACGTTGCGCGGTCGCTGTTGAGCCCGTGAAGCAGAGCCCCATAATACGAGGGTCCTCGCTCAATGCCTGCCCGATGTCTCCCCCACCGGGCACCAGCTGTATAACCCCTTCTGGAACACCTGCATCAATCATTAACTGGACTGCCCGCGCAGCAATCAATGGCGTTTGCGGAGCGGGCTTGGCAACCACGGCGTTCCCCGCGGCTAAATTCGCAAATATTTGCCCTGCGAAGATTGCCAGTGGAAAATTCCAGGGCGAGATACAGACCACCGTGCCTACGGGCACCGCATTCTCTTGGCTATAGCGCGCTTCGTTGGCGTAGTAACGGGCAAAGTCCACGGCTTCGCGGATTTCAGCAATGCCATCCAAAAGCGTCTTACCCGCCTCACGAGTCGCTAGCGCAAACAATTCAGCCGCATTAGCTTCAAACAGATTGGCAACATCATCCAAACAATTAGCGCGCTCATCGGGCGTCAAAGCTGCCCATTCGGGTTGGGCCCCTAAGGCCGCAGAGATGGCACAACGCACATCATCGGGCGTGGCCTCGATCACCGTGCCAACGACATCATCGAGGTCTGCAGGATTGATCACAGGCCGGGGGTCTTCTCGGGCGGGCGAATTAAGCTTGGACGCGGCACTAATAGCGTCTGCAATGACCGGAGCCGCTTGCCATTGATGCGTTA
>CBFHHJ010000037.1:0-12286 GCA_965655505.1 Luminiphilus sp. | reverse complement strand
GCTGAATTTGTCACCAAAGCGACCGATTTTTTGAATGAACCCTCTGCACTGAAGCACCTTCGAGAAAATCTGCGTGAGCGAGTACGAGCGTCGTCGCTCTTCGATAGCCCCGCCTTCGCGAAAGCACTGCTAGAGGCTGTTCGGCTGATACCGGACAGCAAATGACATAAGACTCATTGGTATCCCGGGGTACGGGTGTGCTGTGCGACAAGTACTATTGTGACAAGCACTAGGATGATAAGTACTAAGAGCAGGTGACTCATGAAGCTGTCCATTCGAAAAACCCGCGGGATTCAGCGGCATAGAACCCAGCGTAATGCTCCCCTCGCAAGGGTTATTGGCGTACTGCCGACCGTTTTCCTGTGCATGGTGCTTCAAGGCTGTCTTGACGCAACCACCCAACAATATGGGCCAATCACGCTGCCCCTCGACGATCTCAATGAACTGCACATTTCGACCTATCCGGCTGATTTTCCCAAGACTCTGCAAAGCGTTCCATTCTTGTATAAAAAAATCAAAACACCCGACAAGGTGTACTTTCAGGTCTTTGTGCGAGCGGCGGGCACCACTGCGGGGAAGAACCCCAATATTGATTCGATCACAATCAATCGCTTCAGCTACTACTTTCCGGGGCAGCCACCCATTCATTTGATGTCCGAATACGATCAAGGGTTTTGGATGCAGGGACAGCCAAATTATGACCCGGCAGGTGCGCCTCCCGTACCTTACAACGACCACTGGCACCTGCGAGTTAGCATCGATCTAACGCTTAATGGTGTGAACTACCAATTTGATGAACGGGTTGATGCAGTGAGTAAGCGCCGGTTCCAGCCGCTCATCATTTACGCAATGCAATGATTTCTAAATTCCCTGACCAGCATCGGCTTCACCGTTGCGTCGTCATCTAGCATACCGAAACTCGTGATTGCGTTGTTCGCGTGGAGGTTAATCGCTTCAATGAATTCTGGCTCAGTCATCATTCGCCTTAATTGCCTATAATTCGTTCAACGAGAAGAGTACACATAGCAACAAGTGATGTCCTTGTGTTATCAACCAAGAGCATACTCGTTGGTGCACGTTCTGAATAAGCAGAAGTATTTCTACAACGTATGTCTAGAACAGGACCTCGCAGCATGAAGTTCACACGGCGTCAGTTTCTTCAACAGGGAACGTTTACGGCGGCGACAGTCGGGCTGAATATGGCACTGCCGCCCTGGGCACACAGTGGCGTGGCGGCAAATCTTGCGGGAATGCAGCCGCAACCTGGAAGGGCATTTGACCTCTCGGTATCTAAAGCACCCTGCACCGTCGATGGGCGAGATGGGCGTGGTATTTTGGTCAATGACCAGCTTCCGGCGCCGCTGCTTCGTTGGCGCGAGGGCGATACGGTCACGCTGCGAGTCACCAATAAACTCGACGTGGATACGTCAATCCACTGGCACGGCATACTGTTACCGTTTCAAATGGACGGCGTCCCCGGTGTCAGCTTTCCCGGCATCAGCCCGGGGGAAACCTTCGTGTATGAATTTCCGCTGCAACAAGCGGGCACCTATTGGTACCACAGCCACTCCGGACTGCAGGAACAAAGCGGGCACTACGGGCCAATCATTATTGAGCCCCGAGGCGCCGATCCAGATGCTGTTGAGCACGAGTATGTGATTCTGTTGTCAGATTGGACCTTCGAAGACCCTCACCGGATCTTTGCAAAACTGAAAAAGATGCCAGACAACTACAATTTTCAGCAGCGCACAGTGGGCGAGTTTATAAGTGACAGTCGGGAAAATGGCTTAACCAATGCCATTGACGACAGGCTTTTGTGGGGCGACATGCGGATGAACCCTGCCGACATCGCAGATGTCACCGGCGCTACCTATACCTATCTGATCAACGGTCATGGCCCCAATGACAACTGGACGGGGCTTTTCAAACCCGGAGAGCGCGTACGGCTGCGATTCATCAATGCGTCCGCGATGAGCATTTTTAATGTCCGAATCCCCGGGCTGGCAATGAGCGTCGTACAGGCGGACGGCTTACCTGTCTCGCCAGTTGAGACCGATGAGTTTCAAATTGGCGCAGCGGAGACCTTCGACGTCATCGTAAAACCTGAGGACAGGGCTTACACGTTGATGGCGGAAAGTAACGACCGATATGGTTTTGCGCGCGGGACCCTCGCCCCGCGTGACGGCATGTCAGCGCCCATCCCAAAGCCCCGTCCCCGTCCGACACTCACCATGAAAGATATGGCGATGGATCATGGCGAGATTAGCCATGGCGCAATGACGCACAGCGATATGGAGCCTGAATCGTCGGTTGCGAATACAGGCCACGGCGCAGACCACGGTGCGATGGGGCACGAAATGATGACCCACGACACAATGAGTCATGGGGACATGGGTGGTGGGGATATGAGCCATGGAAATGTGAACCACGGAGAGATGAACCATGGAGAGATGAACCATGGAGAGATGAACCACGCTCCCAAGCTTGACCAGAACAGCGCTCCCCAGGCACACGATCACCCCTCAGGCCCAGGCGTTGTGGGCTTAGCCATGAATCCCGTCAACCGCCTTCATGAGCGTCCCGTAGGACTGGAGGATGTTGATCATCGAGTCTTGGTGTATACCGACCTCAAATCACGCAGTCGAAATCCTGATACCCGCGAGCCCGAGCGAAAGTTAGAGCTACATCTAACCAGCAACATGGAACGCTACATGTGGTCTTTCGATGGACTGAAGTTCTCTGAGGTCGACAAGCCTATCAAGCTGTACAAAGACGAACGGGTGCGTCTGACGTTAGTTAACGACACCATGATGCCGCATCCCATACATCTCCATGGCATGTTCTTCGAAGTCGTTACTGAGGAAAATGCATATAAACCCCGCAAACATACGGTGGTCGTAAAACCCGGGGAGAAGATGGCTGTGGATATTACGGCGGACGCTATCGGCGACTGGGCGTTCCATTGTCATCTGCTATATCACATGCACGCAGGCATGATGCGCATCGTATCTGTGATCGATGAGTCCGCCTCCGCATGATCCGCTTAGCCAAGCTGGCGGGTATTGCACTGATGCTCACTACGTTTGATGTAGCCGCGCAGCAAGCGGCGGACGCGTTCTATGATCCACAAGCCATGGCCAGCGCTCGCGCCTCGCTAAAAGAAACCCATGGCAACCAGATCAACGGCCTCATCATCGCAGAGCGCTTGGAGTACAGCACTGGAGACTTTGATGACGCGGTTGTTTGGGAAGCACAGGGCTGGCTGGGTACCGACCGTGACAAACTCTGGCTGAAAACCGAAGGTGAGTACGTCGAAGGTTCGGCAGTCGAGGAAGCCGAGATCCAGCTGTTATACAGCCGAGCAACCAGTTCTTTCTGGGATCTTCAGGCCGGCATTCGCCACGACATTGAGCCAACACCTAGTAGAAGTCATCTGGTGATTGGCGCGCAGGGGCTAGCGCCGTACTGGTTTGAAGTGGATGCGGCGTTGTTTCTGAGCGATGAAGGCAATGTGACGGCTCGCATCGAAGCAGAGTACGAGCTTCTTCTTACCCAACGCTTGATTCTGCAACCTCGACTCGAGATGAATGTCGCAGCGTCCGCAGATCAAGAGATTGGCATTGGTGAGGGCCTGTTTGACACTGTGGCAGAGCTCCGGCTTCGCTACGAAGTTCGCCGTGAGTTCGCCCCCTACGTCGGCATCAGTTGGGGTGGTGATTTCGGTGACACCGCCGATCACGTAGAGCAGGCCGGAGGTGATGCTAGAGGAGTTTCCGTCGTGGCCGGCTTTAGGCTGTGGTACTAGCGCTAGTGAACCACGGCTACGAATAGGCGCATAACGCGCGTAAAAATTTGTTGGGCAATCGCTGCAACTAAGCGCACACTAAAGCTCGCACGGTACCACCCTCTTCCCAACGACTGTAAGGCCCACTTACGTCAGTCATCGAGATCCGAATGAATAGATTCGACAAGCTACAAGGAGATGTCTACAGCTTCGAAGAGCTGGATACCCTTGAAAAAAACGCTATCAAACTGGGCGACAAAGAGACGCAAGATTTGATTAATCGGAGTCGCGCGTCAAAAAAAGCCAAGGGCGAAAAGCCAAAGAGCACTCGTGACGCTGACGGTAGGCCGCTGACGAAGCGCGGACGCCGAGATGAAAAGCGGGCACTTGAAGATAAGAAGCCGAAACGGTGAGGGGTGCAGAGAAGCACTGAGAAGTACTGAGAAGTAATGAGAAGTGCCAAGGAGTGCCCATCGAGACACCGCACATTAGGCGCCTCGATGGGTAGTCTTTTAACAATCGATGTCGCTACGCCTCCAGCGAAGAGCCTGAAGGCGCGCTACAGCAAATTAAAAGTCTATCGTACCGCGTAAGCCAAAGGATCTTGGCGGTAACACCCGTGTCGTGAAGCTTCGCACGTTGGCACCCGCCACCGTCTGGTTGAACAATGATGACGACGCCGAGCTCACTTCCGAGTACTCGTCAAACGCGTTATCGACGTAAGCAGTGATACTCCACTGATCCGTGCGGTATGTCGCATTGAATGTTGCACGACCATAGGCTTCGAGGGTAAGCGAGTCACCTCTGCCGCCAGTTCGGGACAACACATCATCCTGCCAAGCGTAGCCCGCATCGAAAGCCAACTCATTGCTGCCAAGAGGCATGGTGTAAGTCGCAAAAATAGCTAGCTGGTTCTCGGGTGTACCGGGGAGTCGATCGCCCGATTGTCCATCTTCAAACGCAGTCCCGAAGCCGGGCGGCGAGATCGTACGGATCAGGGAGGCCACATCTTCAGTCAATTCTGACTGGTTATGGCTATAGCTGCCAAGATCCAAGCCTGAGCTCTCCGCAGCACCGGCGTTAACCGTAATGGACGCATTGGCATTAACAGAAGCACTGGAAACCTGGGGATCCTGCCAGTCCATATAGTAGATCGAGCCGTTGAGCGTTGCGCGGCCATCGAGCAACTGAGATTTCACACCCAGTTCATAACTATCAACCGTATCAGGGAAGTATGCGCGCTCATTAATCTTGGCGATGTCTTCGGGATTTGGCCCGAATTGTTGGCCCGGCGCCAGCAAACACAGGCTCTGGTTGCCCTCGACGTACTCGTCAGGACAGGGCTCACCGGGGTTCGATGCACCAACCCGATAGCCCTGACTAAAGGTGAAGAAGATATTCACATCATCACTGAGCTGGTACGAGGTGTTCAGCTTGAGCAAATCCCCGTCGAAATCCTGATTTGGCTCAAGTGCAACATTTCTGTTTATCTGACTCAATGGATAGGGCTGATAATCATCCCCTTCAAAGTAAGGGAAGTCCGTAGTGCTACCCGCTTCAAAGGTGTAGTCGTAAAAACGCGCGCCAATCGTGACGTTCCACGCCTCGGTGATGTCGTAACCGATCTCACCGTAGACCGCGACCTCTTCCAAGCGGGTCCGATCAGCCGAGAAGTATTCCAGATCATTCAGGTCCGTTCGGAATCCCACGTACTCGCCATAGCCAGGCGTGAATTCGGATGACAGCTGAGCAAACTCGTTTTCGCTGTAGAAAGCACCCACGATCCACGAGAGCGGCCCTTCCGAGGTGGAAACGAGACGGAATTCTTGAGTCAGCGTTTCGGTTTCTTCATCTTCGAAGGTGAATGCGGTGAACGTCGGGAACGTTTCGTAGCTGTATTCCAGCGTTATCAGCAGGTCGGTTTGATCACGCTGCCCGTTTGCGGTCACCTGACCAATACCCGTCGCAGAGGTCAACTCGGCAAAGCCGAGATCAGCAACGATCTCGAGAGCGATTAACTCGCTATCACGGTCGGCCGGCTCAACAACCCGCGCGGCGCTCTCGTATTCGCCAGCGGGTACTGTTGTGCGCCTGCCCGATTCGTTGCGGCCACCGTTTTCGGTGTTTTGGAAGTAATAGCTTAGCGTGGCGTCAAGCTCATCGATGGGCATCCATCGGACCGCGATTTTTCCCGACAAAATTTCTTCAGTGTTCACATCATCTTGCGGTGCAAAGTTTGCAGCCACATCAGCGGGATTAGAAAAATCAGGGTCTGGGTTAGAAACCCCTGGCTGCTGAACGACGAAGGGGTAGTCAATAAAACCCTTGTCATCAAGACTATCGATCGAGGCTCTGATAGCCAGCGTGTCGCTAATAGGCAGGTTAAATGTGGCACCGATATCAGAGCTGATACCGTCGCCTTCACTATAGCTATAACCATCAGCACGGAAGCTGATCGTTGACTCATCAAACTGAGGCTTAGTGGGAATGTAGCGGATTGCGCCGCCCATGGTGCCTGCGCCGTACAACGTGCCCTGCGGGCCCAGTAACACTTCAAGGCGCTCAAGATCGTTGAGCCGCAAATCAACGTAGAACGGCACTTCGCCAATGTAGGTGGCCACAGTGCCACCACCGTTTTGCTGACCGAAAGGGGTGGATACAGGATCGGCATTGAGGCCGCGAGCTACGATGCGGTTACCATCGCGGCCGCCCTCGTCTACGACATTCACACCTGGTACATAGGCAATGAGCTCGGATAAGTCATCGAATCCCTGAGCGGCTATCTGATCACCACTGACTGCGGTAATGTTCAGGGGGATTTCCTGTACTGACTCACTGCGACGAGTCGCGGTCACAACGACCTCTTCTAACAGCTGTGCCTGAGATTCTACGGCTGTCAGGGCGAGGGGTAGCACGAGCGCACTCGCCTGTAATCGGCGTGCTTGCATTGCAAAGTGCGGCTTTAGCGCAAAAGCGGGAAACTTCTTTGGCATGGAACAATCCTTCTGGGGCGATAAAAAATGCTATAAGACACCAAGTATACGAAAGTTTTTGGATTTTGAACGGGATTTGTACGCATCAATTATGCTCGATTTTTGCACCAAAATAGACCATGCCAACCATCAACACTGATTGGCTAGATCGCGCGTTACGCTTACTCGATCGTAGGGAGTTTCAACTTGCGCACGAGAAATCGATAGAGCAGATCAAGCTAGACCACACACGTCCAGAGCCTTATTTGATCCTCGCTGACATCGCTGCAATACACGGAAACCACGAAAAAGCCCCAGAGCTCTATCAGCGAGCACTGGATTTCTCAAAGGAAAACAGCGCTCTCTTTCGCGTGTGCTTTGCAAAGTATCGACAGTCACTGGGCGATCATGTGGGTGCGGCGCAACTATTAAAAACAGTCCCCCCCGCAGCCTTTACTCAGGTGCGGTTTGCTGACGACGCCGGCGTTGTGCTCAGTCGCGCGGGTCAGCACGAACAAGCTCTAGAATATTTTTATCGCGCTATAGAGCTGGATGCCAGCTTCGATAACGTGTTCTACAACCTTGGGGCGTCGCTGCAGTTTTTGGGACGCTTTGAAGACGCTGAAAGTTCCTACCGCACAGCGATTGAACTGAACCCAAAAGCCTATCGAGCCTATACCGCGCTCGTTGGACTCGGGACACAGCGGGAAGATCGCAATTTTCTACCCCAGCTTCAGACGCTTTTTGATCAGACGGACGATGCCGATGCGCGACTTCACATTGGCCACGCGATCGCAAAAACCCTCGAAGATCTCAACCGTTTCCCCGAGAGTTTGAACTGGCTGGCTGACGCTAAATCCGCAAAGCGGACTAGCCTCGACTACACATTTGAACGCGATCATGCCCTTTTCGAGGCAGCAAGACTGACCTTAGAAACTGACCAAGCGCTATCAACAGCAACGGCAACAACCAATGCGAACGAAAACCATCACGAACCTTTGTTTATCGTTGGACTTCCTCGAACGGGGACGACGTTGTTTGATCGCATCTTAAGCAGCCACCCTGATGTTGTCTCAGTAGGCGAGCAAAACGCCTTCGCTGCCATTATCAAGCAAAAAGCAGGTACGACATCGCCTCACGTTCTCGATCCAGAGACATTAGAAGCTGCTCAGTCTATGGGGCTCGCGGGCGTCGCGGAGGAGTACTACTCCGCCATCGCGCATTTAGTCCCCGCGGGCTGTCGCCCTGTCGACAAGATGCCCCTCAACTTCTTCTATGTTGGGCTGATCCTCAGAGCATTTCCAAAGGCGCGAGTTGTCGCGCTGAGACGACATCCGCTGGACAGCTGTCTCTCAAACTATCGGCAGCTGTTTTCAACAGGGTTCTCCTACTACAACTACTCGCTCTCTTTGTCAGATACTGCGCGCTATTACCGTTGTTACGATGAGTTTATGGGGCTCTGTCGGGCGCAGTTACCGCACCATCAGTTTATGGAGTTTCACTACGATCAACTGGTGACTAATCACGAAGCCGAAACCCAACGGCTGCTCGAATTCGCAGGATTACCCTGGGACGCGGCCTGCCTCGATTTCCACGAAAACCGCGCGGCCGTGTCGACAGCAAGTTCTGTACAGGTGAGGCAGCGGCTTTACACAAGCTCACTCAATCGCTGGCGAAGATATGGCGATACGATCGAGTCATTGAAGGAGCAACTATCGGATCTGCTAACTGACGAAGATGCCAAGATCGCTACATAGCCGTTTTATTTAGTTAGTGAGCATGTCGTATGTGTATTAATTATAAAAATCATCGGGAGTAGAAATGGAAAACTTACCAGCAATCACCGCTTTTTTTGGTTGGTCTACTGTCGTAAATCTGGGCATCTATTCACTAACAGCACTAACGCTAATGGGGTTTAAGGAACCAGTTAAAGCGATACATACAAGACTGACTGCAGTTCCCGCTGCGAAGCTCGATGAGCTCTACTTTAACTATCTAGGAAATTTCAAAATCGCCATCATCTTTCTGAACATCACGCCTTATGCCGCGCTTAAACTCATGGGATAAGTTGGTCGCACACGGCAGAGTCGGGTTAACATCAGGTTATGGAGCAAGATACTCAAGCACATTTCAGAATGGACTGGCGCGTTGCCTTTGGGCTGGTCGTTACGTTTATCTGGGTAGCCACGGGGCTCGTTTATTTACTGGGCATGGTGGGCTGGTCATCGTTCGTTCACCTACCCACCGCCGACATTGGCAGTTTTCTCGAAGGTGCCTTCGCGCCCCTCGCCTTTCTATGGCTTGTTATCGGTCACTTCACTCAGCAAAAAGAGATCTCCGCCAACACCAAAGCCATCAACCTGCAGGAAAAAAGCGCGCGAAGACTGGAGTTACATTCTCGTCAGGATAGCTACTTCAAACTGCTCGCGCTCGTTCAGGAACAGTTAGGTGTCATTGCCAGCTTTCACTTCTTGTCAGTCGTTGGTCCCACGGGCACACAAGAGTTTAGCCAAGAAGAATTTGGCGATCTGCGCGCTCAGGCGAGCTCGGGAGACTCTGCACTGTTCATCCGAAAGATGATAAGTCTGGTGGTAGATAATATTGAAGAACCCGCCAAGGTACGCGAGATTCTATTTGGCACTGAGATTCGCACCCGGCACGCGAATAACTTCGAAACGACCTTTGGGCGATTACTCGTCGAGGCGAGAGCCATCGATACGGACAACATGATTGGAGATGCACTGCTCTATGGCTCGGCGGCAGGCATCTACTACACCATACTGCGTCGCGTTAAGGCCCCCGACGATGCCTGGGATATGAGCGAAATTCTCACGCCAAGAGCACCAAATAACGGTTGATTTACAACGAGCGAGCGATGCGGTCTTATGCCGCGCGACGCCGCTTATTACGCGAATTGCCACGGGACTGGCCGTCGGGCTTGGCGCTTTTAGTGCGGCTCTTGGCTTGTCCACCACCATTTCGCCCGCCGCCATTACCGCCACCATGTCGACCACCGCCACTTCGCCCGCCGCGACCGTTCTGAATGGGCTCTGCTTTAATAGTTGGATCGATGTCGAAGCCCGGCAGGTTGATCTTTTCGATCTTCTTACCCAAAAGCTTTTCGATGTCATCAAGCAACTTCAGTTCATCGACGCAGACGAGGGAGATAGCACCGCCTTCCTGACCGGCACGGGCGGTGCGGCCAATACGATGAATGTAGTCTTCCGCTGCATTGGGCAACTCAAAGTTCACGACATGGGGTAGCTTGCTAATATCGATACCGCGGGCTGCAATGTCGGTGGCCACGAGCGCGCGCACTGCACCGGCTTTGAAGTCTGCAAGAGCACGAGTTCTCGCGCCCTGGGACTTGTTACCGTGAATCGCGGCGGCAGTGATGCCATCCTTATCGAGCTGTTCTGCCAGCCTGTTGGCGCCGTGCTTCGTTCGAGTAAACACCAACACCTGCTGCCAGTTGTGCTCTTTAAACTGCTGCGATAACAGCTCACGTTTACGGCCTTTATCAACCGGGTAAACGGTCTGGCTTACCAGCTCGGTGGCCGTATTTTGGGGCGTTACCTGTATCTCTACCGGATTGACCAGAAAGTCGGCGGCGAGCTGTTTAATTTCTTTTGAGAACGTCGCAGAAAACAACAGGGTTTGACGCTGCTTGGGGATGGCCTTCACCACGCGGCGAATGTCGTGAATGAAACCCATGTGTAGCATGCGATCGGCTTCATCCAGCACAAGTGTTTCGACTTTTGAAAGGTCGATACTGCGCTGTTGGACGTGATCGAGTAACCGACCGGGTGTGGCAACGACGATGTCGACACCGCGAATCAGCTTTTGTTTCTGCGGGTTAATACTTACGCCACCGAACACGACCGCTGAACGGAACGGCAGATAGCTGCCGTAGTCCCGAACGCTTTCATGCACCTGCGCGGCTAATTCACGGGTTGGCGTAAGGATCAGCACTTTTGGGAACCGTTTTCCTTGGCCACCCTGATATTTGTTTTGCAGTTGTTGAAGCAGCGGCAGCGTAAAGCCCGCCGTCTTGCCGGTGCCTGTTTGTGCACCCGCGAGCAAATCCTTGCCCTGAAGTACAAGTGGTATGGCCTGCTGTTGAATGGGTGTTGCTTCGCTATAGCCTTGTTTCTCTATAGCACGCAATAATTCAGCCGAAAGGCCGAGGTCTTTGAAATACACGGATAAGTTTTCCTAATTGGTAGTCTTGCGGGTCGCCTGGCCAGACTACATTTCAGCACGAAGTGCGCTAGTAGAGGCTCGGTCCAGACTGGGATTTTTGGGTAACTGGCCCGCACAGAGCGTGGGGCTTGAGGGCGGCGCAGACCGAAAGGCACCGAACTCCCAAAGGATTACAAACATTGATCGGAATTAGAAGTAACAATGACACAAACCGCGGTAGTAAAGGCCACAGAACATCAGCACCCTTCTTCTGATTGGCACGTAAAAGCATTAGGATCCGTTTTTTAGTCGTGCATCAAGGAACAAAATTTGATCCTGAGACATCTAGCACACTCCTTTCGCGAGCACGATTGATTCACAGCCGCCGTCCAGCTTGTACTGCTCATCCTCGGTGTCTTTGCGGGATTCCAGCTTGATCGTTGGAATGATAGCCGTCTCGACCAACAAAGGAAGTCTATGAATCACCCACCCACCCCGCCATCACTTGGACTGGCCCTGTCGGAAATTCCGCGAGCCGCGGGAGACGGCCTTAAGTTGATATCCGGTCTTAATGGGCTCGTTCGTAAGCATCAGGGCGGAAACAATCATCCCGTACTGGTATTACCCGGCTATGGTGCGGCCGATGGCTCGACAGTGCTTATGCGTCACTTTCTAGGTCGAATTGGCTACCAACCATATGCACTAGCCGCTGGTCGAAACGTAGAGGGCATGGACGATCGTATTCGCAGCGTTGATGACGCGACACGCTTCAGGGAGCGCCTAGTGGAGGTCGCTGTTAGTCGAGTTCGTGACATTTATAAGGAAACTCGCGAACCTATCAGCTTAATTGGCTGGAGCATGGGCGGTCTATACGCATTAGATGCGTCGAAAATCCTGCCCGAGATAACGCGCAATGTCATTACACTTGGATCTCCTTTTGGCGATTTACGAGGCACTAGCCTCTTTAACGTCATGCGCCGTCTCAGCGGTAGTGAGGTGCCCATTGAATCTCAGGATTTCGCGAGTTGGCTAGTAAAAGCAAGCGCACCTTCAGTGCCAACCTGCGTGATTTACAGTGAAAGCGATGGCATCGTTGGCCGCGACATCGCTCAACTTCCGGACTCACCCCTTACCAAGCACGTGCGAGTAAAATCAAGTCATCTAGGATTCTCGCTCAATATAGAAGCTCTCGGCGCGGTCGCTACGGCCCTCAACGCAAATTAGCGAGGAGCTTGACGCCTGCTAACTGCTAAGAAACCTGTCGAAGGTTGGTCATGGCCGACTAGGCCTCGGGCTGATTTTTTCGATACTCGCGCAGTTTATCGTACAGCCACTCGCTGGATAGAGT
>CBFHHJ010000036.1:0-12332 GCA_965655505.1 Luminiphilus sp. | reverse complement strand
TCCATCGAGGTCGTAGACTGACTCAAATTCACCCTCGTCATTGAGGCTTGGATGGTCAGGGTAGTTCTGCTTGAGCACCTCAACGCTGTCCAAGGCGAGATCGTTCATTCCCAGCAGGAAATACCCCTGCGCCATTATTGCGAGACCGTCTGCTACGGCAGGGGTCTGCTGCATGTGCTCCACGACCCAGCGGCCGCGGTTGAGGGCGGCCAAGTAAGCGCCTCGACGGAAATAATAATTGGCGATATGAATTTCGTGTCGGGCGATCATATTGCGCATGTGCACCATGCGGGCACGAGCGTCGGGGGCATAGGTGCTATCGGGAAAACGCGCGAGCAGTTGGGCGAATTCGGCAAAGGCTTCCTTGATGTGCCCGATGTCGCGCTTGGTGTCATCTGTCGGGACAAAAGAAGCAAAGAAGTCGGGCTCGAGGTCGTAAGCGGCCAAGCCTTTCATGTAATAGGCGTAGTCCACATTGGGGTGCTGAGGGTGCAGTCGAATAAACCGATCTGCGGATTCAATCGCCGCTTCGTACTCCCGCGCGCCGAAGTGCGCGTAGATCAATTCAAGCTGTGCCTGCTCGGCGTAGCGCCCAAACGGATACCGGCTCTCAAGGGTTTGCAGTGATCGAACAGCTAAATCGAAGCTCTCGTTGTCGAGGTACTGCTGCGACTCAAAATAGATCTGCTGCTCTCCCGAGTCCGCTGCGATTTCAACTTCATCGTCGCCAAACCAAGAGCAACCGCCCACAGCGAGAAGCATGGCCATAAACAGCCCACGTAACAGCAGGGCTGCGGACGGGACTGATAGCCGGACTGATGAGGGGGCGGATAACCGGGCTGATACACAGCTACGCGAAATCACATGCGCCGGGCTTGCTGTCAGAGAATTGCTAGATTGAGTTTGCATCAAACGACTGGTTTCCATCGTGCTAGGATTTAACGAGCGTGGATTGTAACGCCAAGCTGGGCAGGCCGACACCTCCCTTATGTTCTTTATGTACAGGCCATCAATCGGCTGATAACGCGAGTACCCGTGACGACTTCAGTCCCCGAACCTATTAATCGCCAAGCTGTGATCACCGATGAGCTCCATGGGCTCCGTTTTGACCAGGCAGCAGCTCAGTTGTTCCCAGAATTTTCCCGCTCAAAGCTGCAGAGCTGGGTAAAAAGTGGGGCTATGACCCTCGATGGGGCGCCTGTGCGCCCGCGAGACAAAGTTATTTTGGGCCAGAGCGTCGTATTGCAGGCTCTCAGTGAACCCGAAGTCAGCTGGGAAGGGGAAGATATCCCGCTGGATATCATTTACGAGGATGAGCATGTCATCGTGCTCAACAAGCCTGCGGGACTGGTAGTGCATCCGGCGATCGGCCACCGAGCGGGTACGCTGGTCAATGCGTTGCTCGCTCATGCTCCCGAGCTTGATCGACTGCCGCGGGGGGGGATCGTCCATCGTCTGGATAAAGACACGTCTGGCATCATGTTTGTGGCGCGCTCCACCATCGCTCACCAGTCTTTGATTGCTCAGCTGGCCGAGCGCACCGTCAGCCGGGAATATGCCGCGGTGTGCATGGGGGCACTATCGGGGGGAGGCTCCATTGACGCGCCGATCGATCGACATCCCACTGCCCGTACCAAAATGGCGGTGGTGAGATCCGGTAAGCATGCGGTAACGCACTACCGCTTAATCAAACGTTTTGCCCATCACTCGCAATTGGCGGTGCACTTAGAGACCGGTCGTACTCACCAAATTCGCGTGCACATGGCTTATCGCAAACATCCCCTAGTGGGCGACCCTCAGTACGGCGGTCGAGCGCGCGTACCGCCGGGTGCTAGCGAGCGACTGATTGAGGGTTTACGGAGTTTTCCGCGGCAGGCGCTGCACGCGCGGACCTTGTCATTTGAGCATCCTGAGTCGGGGGATTGGGTGAGTTTCGAAACCCCCATCCCGAACGATTTAGCGCAACTGATTCAGCTTCTGAAAGATGAGGATTCGGGCGTTGAGCCAAGAACTTGACCTGGCGATCATTGAGGCTGAGCTCAACGTAGCGGGTGTGGTTGCGTTTACGACAACGCGCAACGGCGGGGTAAGTCGAGGGGTTTACGCGGGTTTAAATCTTGGTGACCACGTCAACGATAATGCGTCGTGTGTTGCAGAAAATCGTGCCCGTCTTGCAGCGCTGCTCCCTGATCGCGAAGACCCCCTGTGGTTATCGCAAGTTCATGGCACCAATGTGGTCCCCGCCCATCGTGTCTCAGGGTTGCCAACTGCGGATGCGGCATGGACAGATGTCCCCGGACAGGTCTGTGCGGTGCTCACCGCCGACTGTTTGCCTGTAGTTTTTGCTGCACGAGATGGCAGCTGTGTTGCTGTCGCCCACGCAGGTTGGCGGGGTTTAGCCGCGGGGGTGCTCGAAGCCACAGTTGATGCGCTCCCCATTGCGCCGCGGGATCTTGTTGTCTGGTTGGGTCCCGCCATTGGGCCAAACGCTTTCGAAGTTGGCCCCGATGTTATCGAGCAATTTGCCGATCGCTACGGTGCTGCGGTCGAACAACACTGTGTGTCCGTGGCCGACGCGGCGATGGTTGCGAATGCCGCTGCGAGCACTGCGGGTCAACTTGAAACTAAGCACAATAAATACCTTGCCGACCTCTACGGACTCGCTCGACTGATACTCAATGATCACGGCATTGAGCGCGTGACCGGCGGTGATCGCTGTACATTCTGCGAGCATGATTCGTTTTTCTCCTATCGCCGTGATGGTGACACTGGGCGTATGGCGACAATTGTTTACCGAACGCTAGAGTGACTTCAGCCGGTTAAGCAGTCATACGAGTGCACGCCGTTAGACACTTTTAATCAGTATCGAAACAACGTCCACGCCTCATCGTAGTCGCTCAACCCTTTCCCCGACTGCGTTTTTCAAGGGCTCGCTCACGATTAAAGGTCGAGCTTTTACCAAAGCCCCTACTTGAAAAGAGGCTTTTTGGCCGCCACTTATTAAGTCAAGAGACAACGCCCTGCGAAGTGGGCGAGGGGAAATATTATGCGTATGGATAAGCTAACCAATCAGCTTCAAAGCGCTTTGGCCGATGCACAGTCACTGGCTGTTGGGCGCGATCATCAGTTCATTGAGCCGGCACACGTGCTCAAATCTCTGCTGGAGCAACAAGGGGGTTCTGCTCGCCCACTCCTTCAGAAAGCAGGCGCCAATTTAAACAAGCTCAACGGTGCTACGGACACATTGATCAGTCAGCTACCCGGTGTGAGTGGCGCGGCAGGGGATGTACACATCTCACAGGAGACCAGTCGGCTTTTGAATCGGGCCGATAAACTTGCGCAGCAGCGCAAAGATGCCTTTCTGTCTTCCGAGTTGGTATTGCTTGCGATGATTGACAAGGCGTCGCCGCTGGCAAAAACCCTGACCGAAGCAGGTCTGACGGAAGCGACGTTGACCCAGGCTATTGATGACGTGCGTGGCGGAGAGGGCGTTGACTCGGCCGAGGCTGAAGAGTCGCGACAGGCGCTCGATAAATACACTATCGACCTCACGGCTCGGGCTGAGGCGGGCAAACTTGACCCGGTCATTGGGCGCGATGATGAGATTCGCCGCACTATTCAGGTGCTACAGCGTCGTACCAAGAATAATCCG
This sequence comes from Luminiphilus sp., assembly GCA_965655505.1. Lineage (GTDB taxonomy): Bacteria > Pseudomonadota > Gammaproteobacteria > Pseudomonadales > Halieaceae > Luminiphilus. Next base: position 8,680 of record CBFHHJ010000036.1, on the reverse strand, counting down.
GTGCTCATCGGCGAGCCGGGGGTGGGTAAGACCGCCATTATTGAAGGTCTCGCGCAGCGGGTGATCAATGGTGAAGTTCCCGAGGGTCTCAAAGATAAGCGCATTCTGTCGCTGGATTTGGGGGCGTTACTTGCGGGCGCTAAATTTCGGGGTGACTTCGAGGAGCGTTTGAAGGCGGTGCTTAACGAACTCTCCAAGGAAGAGGGCCGGGTGATTCTCTTTATTGATGAACTTCACACCATGGTCGGAGCTGGGAAGGCCGAAGGCTCGATGGATGCGGGCAATATGTTGAAGCCCGCACTTGCCCGCGGTGAACTGCATTGTGTGGGTGCGACGACGCTCAATGAGTACCGGCAGTACGTCGAGAAAGATGCTGCACTTGAGCGTCGATTCCAGAAAGTCTTGGTCGATGAGCCTTCGGAAGAAGATACCGTGGCAATTCTGCGCGGCTTGAAGGAGCGCTACGAAGTTCACCACAGTGTCGATATCACCGATAGTGCGATCATCGCTGCTGCGCGTCTGAGTCAACGGTACATCACCGATCGGCAGCTGCCAGACAAAGCCATCGATCTCATTGATGAAGCCGCGAGCCGTATTCGTATGGAAATTGATTCAAAGCCCGAGTCAATGGATCGGCTCGAGCGACGGTTGATCCAGCTCAAAATCGAGCGCGAGGCGGTGAAGAAAGACACTACGGAGGCCGCACAGAAGCAGGTTGCCTTGCTCGACGAGCAGATTGATTTAATTCAGCGGGAGTTTTCGGACCTCGAAGAGGTGTGGAAGGCCGAGAAGGCGGCAGTGCAAGGCACAGCGCAGATTAAGAGTGATATCGAGCAAGCCAAGCTTGATCTTGAAGCGGCGCATCGTGCCAGCGACCTCACGCGTATGTCCGAGATTCAGTACGGAATACTGCCCGAGCTCGAAAAGAAGCTGGCCGCTGCCGATGCCGCGGAGGATACCCCGCTGACGCTGCTGCGCAGCCGAGTGACCGAGGAGGAAGTTGCGGAGGTCGTGTCCCGCTGGACAGGCATTCCGATTTCTAAAATGCTGGAAGGCGATCGCGAGAAATTGCTTCGCATGGAAGACAGTTTGCATGAGCGCGTCGTTGGTCAGGATGAGGCAGTTGTGGCGGTTGCTAATGCGGTTCGACGATCGCGGGCAGGGCTTTCTGACCCTAGTCGACCCAATGGATCATTCCTATTCTTGGGCCCTACAGGTGTGGGTAAAACCGAACTGTGTAAGTCTCTGGCTGAGTACCTGTTCGATAGCGAGCAGGCCATGGTGCGGATCGACATGTCCGAGTTCATGGAGAAGCATTCGGTGGCGCGCTTAATCGGTGCGCCTCCGGGCTACGTGGGCTACGAGGAGGGCGGTTATCTCACCGAGGCAGTGCGAAGACGTCCTTATTCATTGTTGCTGCTCGATGAAGTCGAGAAAGCCCATCCCGATGTGTTCAACATATTGCTGCAAGTGCTGGAGGACGGTCGTCTGACCGACGGCCAAGGGCGAACGGTGGACTTCCGTAATACGGTCATTGTGATGACGTCGAACCTGGGCTCTGATCTCATTCAGGAAATGGCGGGGGACGAAAACTATGACGCCATGAAGAATGCTGTAATGGCCGTCGTGGGCCAGCATTTCCGACCCGAATTTATTAACCGCGTTGACGAGACCGTGGTCTTCCATCCGCTGCGTAAAGACCAAATTCGCGGTATTGCCACGATTCAGTTGGCGTCTCTCAGGGCGCGTCTGGCTGAGCGTGAGCTCGCTTTGGAATTGAGCGACGAGGTGCTCGATCACCTTGCGGAGGCGGGTTTTGATCCTGTGTATGGTGCACGACCGCTCAAGCGCTCGATTCAACAGTTGGTCGAGAACCCTCTCGCGCAGGCAATTTTGGCGGGGGAGTTTGTGCCCGGCGATACCATTGACGGCGTGATGGCCGATGGTGGCCTGAGTTTCGCAAAGGCAAGTGAGCAGGCGGTCTGAGTCGAATGGGCTGGTGAGGGGATGTATGCGGCATCCCTAGGCACCAAGGCTCATCCGGACTTGCCACTGACGTGCAGTGATTTCGTGGGTGTTGGCAGACTGATTGCACGCCCATAGAAATCCACTGCCTCATGCGACTCTTATCACCTGAATATCCCAAGCGACTGTCTGCGGTTTTAGCCGCGAGTTTTGTTCCAGCCGACGTTGACCCAGCAGATACCGGCCCAGATGACATTAGCCCAGAAGACACTGGTCCAGCCGGCATTGGTCCAGTCGACACAGGTCTAGCAGATACGGGTCCAGTCGACACGAGTCCAGCAGACATTAGCCCAGCCGGCATTAGTTCGGCTGGCACTGGTTCAGCAGAAGTTAGTCCAGCCGATATTAGTCTAAAAGGAACAAGTCCAGCCGCTTCGGGAGAGCAGGCTTCGCGGCGAAAAACCCCTTTGCGCGGCTTTTCACTAATCGAGCTTTTAGTCGTCATGGCGATTGTCGCCATCTTAGCGTCGCTCGCGGTGCCCGGTTACGGCGCATACCGTGATAGGGCGGTGGCTACCGAGGGCGCGCTCACGCTGCAAAAATTCGCGCTGCTTCAGGAGCGGTTGCGGATGGCGCGGGGAAGTTATCAGGATGCCAGCGCCGTGCTGTCACTGGCGTCGCTGCCAAGTCGTGTGGCCGATGCTTATCAGCTAAGTGTTGAGGTGTCGGATACGGGGCAATTTTTTGAGATGACGCTGAATCATCATTCGCAACGTCCCGACGCCACAATAACTCTCGACAGTCGCGGACGGCGCACCCCCGCCGATGTCTGGCCGTAGATGGTTGGCTCTAGAAGAACGCTGCAATGATGATTGACGTATTGGTAGCAACGTTTCTGAGTGCGCTGCTTTTGCTCGGTTTGTTTCAGCTCGCTGACAACACCTTGCGGCTTAATCACGAAGCCCAGCAGCTGGCGCTTGCTCAAACCCTGCTGATTGATCTCGAGGGGTCGTCGCGTCAGGCGCAGCGCCTAGGGGATTCGGTGGATCCCGATAATCTCCCTATCAATCAACCCGTTTGTCCTGGTTCTAATCCTGCTTGGTTGCAGGCTTGGTGTGGCACTGTAGACGCGGTGGCTGATTCTGTGGGTTCACAACTGACCACGTGTTTGGCGCTCACGGGTACGCATGTGGGCGAGGGGGTGGATGAGGCCGAGGCTGAGGTCGAATCCGAACCCGGTGCGTCAAACACCGTAGTGACTGCAATTACCTATCTCAACGCTGCCGATTGCCAGCCTTCTGATGCCATCAGAGTGTCACGCCGCTGGCAAGTAGAATCGTGATCGCTGCCGGTGAGCTAGACGCTCAAGCCACTCGAATGACGCAAATAAGCTCTACTCAAGTGTCGGGCGGTAAAGCATCGAGGGGGTTTACGCTTATTGAGGTGGTGATAGCCCTATCGCTTGGCCTAATGCTTATTGCCGGCGTGTCACAGACGCTGCTGTCGCTACATAAAGCCGCGGCGAGATCGGCGGATAGAGCTGAGCTTGCTGAGCGCGGGCGGTTCACGAGTCAGTTTTTGTACGATGAGGTGAGTAGCGCATGGGACTATCAACCGGTGTCCTTTCAACCAGTAACCAATCAACCATTGCCCGGTCAACATGAGCCCAATCACCCGGAGCCGATGGTCGTCAGTTCGCCCTGTGTGTCGCCTACGAGCGCTAACGGTGTCGGTATTCGATTTGTGAATGCAGGTGTTTTTCCTTGCTTACCCGCCACAGGTTTAGTTGATGGCTCGGGATATCTTGTCGTGGATAGCATTCAGCCCTGTGTCGAGACCTGCCCAGAGACAACCTGGCCGAATTTTGTGCGCTTAGACCCAGGTTGCCACCCCCTGTTCAGTGTTTCCCACCCCGAAGTGCGCGTGGTTCACAGCGGGGCCTTACCCAGCGACTGCTCTGCGAGCACTTCGATGGCGCTCTGGCGGCGCCGCGCGTTTTTCTTGCGGGACTACAGTTGGACGCCGGGGGATAACTTACCGGCATTGCTGTTTCGTGAACTTAGAGCCGATGGCTCGGGATTTAAGCGCGCCGAGATGCTGGTGCCCAGGGTTGAGTCCTGGCGGGTGGCGGTCACAAATGGTGGGACCCCTCGATACCACTGCGAACCGTCAATCGTTTGCGAGGATCAATTGCCCGGCACGAGCGCTCAGGTAGCTTTGCTGTTGAAGGGGAGGGTAATCGATCCCGCGGCAACCCTTTTGGGTGCCCCAGTGGTCGCAAAACAATTGAGCTCACCTCCACTCGTAGGCTCTGAAACGCAGACAGTGTCTCGTCTCGCTATCGAAATTACGTTGTTGGGTGGACGATGAGCCTTTTGCGGCGTGTTTCCTCGGGCGCGAAAACTCTCGCCATCACACGGCCGTTAACACGACTCATCACGGGACCCTACTCGAAACCCAGCGCCCAACCCAATACCCAACCCAATGCAGGACATAACACAAGATCGAACACACCACCAAGCAAACGACCCAGCACGTATCTTGGCTCCCGGCCAACCACACGAGCTAAACATCGGGGTTTTTTCACCACAGCGCTGATACTGCTACTCCTTTTGCTAGCCACCCTGCCGTTGTTGGCATCCTGGGAACTGTCGCTTGCTGTGTGGCAAGGTTTCCAATCGCCCACCTAAAATTCTGCCAAATGCCCCATCACGCGATCGGTTTTTTCGTAAACTAGGTCACATTTAAGTCAAAAAACCTTGGGTTTTGTGCACTTCCCTTTCTACTTTAAGAGCGTAGTCTAAGTCGCAGACCACGCGTTCTTCGTCGAAGGTGGCGCAGCGTGTAACAAATTCATGGGTGGTCTGTGGCGCTGAAAGCCACCGGGGGTGTTGCGTACTTATGAAAGTTGAATCGACAACGACGAACACAATCGCTAATCGTCAACGAGGTTTTACGCTGATTGAACTCATGATCGTTATTGCGATTGTGGGCATATTGGCGGCAGTGGCCTATCCCTCTTATCAGGAGTACGTCAAAAAAGGCAATCGGGCAGCAGCTCAGGCGTTCATGATGGAAGTTGCCCAGCGGCAGCAGAATTATTTGATCAATAACCGCGCCTACGCAACGGACCTGACCGAGGAATTGGGTCTCACCGTGCCAGATGACGTCTCACCGTTTTACACAATCAACGGCTCCGTACTGGGTGCTACAACGGGCCCTCCACCCAGCTTTAATCTTCAATTGAATCCAAATACAGAGACCATCCAAGCAACTGATGGTTCGTTGTGTATTACCAACGCCGGTTCACGGACACGCAATTGTCAAACAGGTGGCACAGCAGAATCGTGGTAAGTACCAATCAACAGGGCTTCTCGCTCATCGAGCTGATGATTTCGCTTGTCATCCTCAGCATTTTACTGAGCGTTGCCGTGCCGTCATTTTCAAGGTTGCTTGCTGAGCAGCGACTAAGAGAAGCCAGCAGCGAGTTAAGAATGTCATTGTCGCTGGCGCGCTCTGAGGCTGTGAAGCGTAATCAATCGGTCGTGGTCATTCCGCGAACCGGTGGTTGGGGGAAAGGATGGTGCTTAGAGTCAAATAGTGCGGCCACCGACTGTAGCAGCACGCCCATCAGTGAATATGTTGTGGATACAAGTTCCACCATTACGGGCAAAGATAGCCTTTTAAAAGTCACATTTAATGCATGGGGTCGAACGACGACATGTCCAAAGTTTGAACTGGAGACTGATGCATCGGGCGGCGCCTGCAATGTCTGCGTCTACGTCGAAACCGACGGGCGAGTGCTTACGACTGCCGGGAAATGTGCTGCATCGTGCCCTGGTGCTGGCGCTGAGGACTCGTGGCTGGGGGCATGCGACTGATGCCTGTCCTTCGCCAACAACAAGGCTCTACGCTGATTGAGGTGTTGGTCACCTTTCTTATTATCGCTATTGGTCTACTGGGGCTTGGCGCTCTCCAGATCAGTACGATGAATAACCAGTTCGAGTCCTATCAGCGAGCGCAGGTAACCGCCTTGGTCGACGATATGGCCGCGCGAATTCGGATCAATCCAACGGCGGCGAAGGCTGGCACTTACACCGCTCAAACCGGCGCGTATTGGGGGTTACAGAGCACGACTCCCGACTGCACGCTTCTAACCGGGGCCCCCCGCGACCTTTGCGAGTGGAATGAAACTATCGCGGGTGTAGCCGTAGTGGACGAAAACGACATAAACCTTGGTGCTCCATTGGGAGCTCGGGGGTGTATGGAAACCCGCCCTGTGAGCGGCAGCGGCGAGGTTGTGATTCGAGTCGCTATAGCCTGGCAGGGTGTCGCTGAAGCCACGAAGCCGTCGATTGATTGCGGCAAAGACGCTTTTGGCGATGAGAAGTATCGTCGGGCCGTTTATCGCGATGTGGCGGTGCGCTGACATGAAAAAAAGCCAACAGCCATTGCGTTATACCCAGGCAGGCTTCGGGATAGTAGAAATTTTGATTGCGCTCGGCCTTGGGGTTGTCATTATTTTGGGCGTGACGACACTATTTTCTGATACGAGTCGAACGCTTCGTGATATCGATCGCTCGGGAAAACAGCTGGAAAATAGTCTGTTTGTGTTCGATGTCATCGCTACTGAGCTGTCATTGGTGGGGTATTGGGGTGAAGCGAACTACCCAGTCAATGCAGCCACCGACGTTTTCAGGACGGGAGAGGACATTGAAACGCCTCCTGCGGTTACGTGGACTGACCCTCCAGGAGCCTGCTTGGGGACTGGCGAAGTGTTGGATCTGACGGGGCTTGATGACTCAAAAGTGGAATTGGCATACGCCATGGAGTATCCGGTGTTTTCAGCGACTGGCGTTGATTTGGTAGCCGAGTGGTCCGACTGTAACAGCACGGGGTCGACGCCGAAGGGAGCCTCCGAGTATTTTGTAGTGCGCCGAGCCAGCACCTGCGCGACGGGCGCGTCTCCGATACCTGCGACAAACCGTTGTCGAGTGCTGGGTAATGACTATCATCTGCAAACCAATGGCTGCTATGACGAGACTGCAGGGTTAGTCGGGGGCGAAGTGAAGCTTTACAAAGTCACCGATGCGACCGTGGCCACAAATCTTAATTACACCAGTTACGATTGCACATCTACGGCACCCATATATCGGTACATCGCCCGTATCTATTATGTGGACGCGAACGACACACTGGTTCGACTGTATCTCGAGCAGGGCACTACTGGTATGGAGTTTAAGCCGGAGTCGCTGGTCGAAGGCGTCGAGTTGTTGCGGTTCGAGTGGTTTATCGATACCAGCGGTGACGGGGAATACGACGTCGTTACCAGAGGGCCAACGGCTGCACAGTGGGATGATGTCGTAGGCATCAAAGTCTGGACTGTGACTCGTTCCCTTGTCGAAGAAGCCGGATACACCGATGGTGCAACCTACACAATAGCCGGCGAGAGTTGGTCAGTGCCATCTGGTAATGAAAGTTATCGCCGGACCGTTCAAAGTCGTGTAGTCGAATTGGTTAATGTAGCGGGGCGAAGACGATGAAGGCCATCAAGCCCATGACTATTGCTCACCGCCAACGAGGCGTCGTTTTGGTCGTCGCCTTAATCATGCTTGTTTTGGTGACCCTCATGGGCACCGTCTCATCTAATCTCGTACTTACGAATCTACAAATAGTGCAGAACGTCGAGGCCAGGAGTGCTGCTCGCAGTGCGGCGCTAACCGCGCTGCAAGAGGCGCTGACGACACCCGGCTTCATTGAGGGCAACAAAGCGTTTGTCGTCAGTTGTGGTGGCAACAGTTACGCCCGGTGTCTTGATCTCGATGGCGATAATTTACAGGATGACGTCACCATCACGCTGACAACGCCCGTGTGCATATCGGCGAGCCCGGTTAAAAATAGTGACCTTGATGTTTTCAATAACGCCGATGATGCAAGTTGTTATCAACCCGGCTTGTACTCCCTGTGTGCAGATGCGCTCTGGGAAGTGACCGCGACCGCAGAAGATGCAATAACCGGCGCGCGAGTGGAGATACGTCAAGGTGTGCAAACGCGCACAACGACCAACTTACTAGCTACTGCTTGCTGATGCCCAACGAGCAATGAATTGTAGGCAACCCGGGGTTGCCAGAGGATTGACACTATGAAAAATCCAATCAAGCTGTTCTATGCGAGTCTCGTTAGCTGCATAAGCATTGCTGCAGTTGCGGAAGATATCGACTTGTTCGCGAGCGGTCTTACCGAGGGCGCGGCCTCCGATTCGCTGCCGAATGTGATTTTTCTGTTGGACAACACCAGCAACTGGTCTGCTAAGAGCCAGGGTTGGCCCGATGGCGATAATCAGGGTGAGTCTGAGGTGCTTGCGATAAAAAATACCTTGGCTGCGTTGCCCTCGGATGTTGATCTAAATATCGGTCTAGTATCCTACGGAACGGCGGGGTCTTCTGGGCCTACTGACGGTGCCTATGTTCGTTGGGACTTGCAGCCCTACAGAGCAAACCAAGCCGCGTTTGAAGCTGTTCTGGACACTATCGCCGCTGGCATTACTGGCACTGGAAACGGCGGGGAATCGCGGAACTCAAGTAATACTTATGGTTATCTTATTAGCGACGTATACAACTATCTAGCGGGAGTTGACGTCAACTTCGGAGGAGCGGCCACGCCCTCGATGGTCGATGATGATGCTTACACCACCCAGTATTCTGTCTTTCGTTCT
>CBFHHJ010000035.1:1524-12691 GCA_965655505.1 Luminiphilus sp. | reverse complement strand
CGCGGCAAACAGCATTACGCGGCTCAAGCTGTGTCGGTCTCGGAGGAACTGCTTGATTGGTCGTCGATGGAGACATTGACGTTCTCCCGACGGTACCTTGTCGAGGACGAGGAGCAGTCAGTCGCGTTGCGCGCGAACGGCGCTAATGACTACACCGTGAGCGTCGGTGATGAAGTGCTCTCAGTGAGCGTAGTGGCTGTCGATACAGGCGCTATGACCTTGGCAATTAGTGGTCGGCGACAGCGAATAGCGTTCTTTGCTGAAGATCTGGCGACGCTGCATGTGGCAACGGACTCCGTCACGCTAACACTCATTGACCAGCTCAGCTTGCCCCCTGAATCTGCCGATGCGGCGGCGGGAGGTGCAATCACATCACCGATGCACGGGCAGCTGCTCAGTGTGGCAGTCACAGAGGGACAAGCTGTCGCCAAGGGTGACCGCGTGGCGGTGCTCGAGGCAATGAAAATGCAGCATGAGATTACTGCTTCTGTGACGGGTCGCGTGGTAACCGTGGCAGCCTCCGCCGGTATGCAGTTAGCCGCTGGAGACCCTATTTTGACGATTGAAGCTGATTCGGAATCAGAGGTGTAATCCTATGCAACAGGCCAACGATTTTTTGCTGGAATCCAGAGACCTCTATGCGCGTGTGCAGCATTTAGACGACCGAGAACTGCGGCTGCCGACGGATTTTAAATCATGGACCATTGAAACCATCGTCCGGCATTTGCACTTTTGGAACGGTATGGCGCTCTATGCCTTGGAAGATGGTGCCCGCTTTAAGGCGGAGATTGCTCCGGTGCTCGCGGGTATGGGAGAGGGGAAAGGTCTGCCTGAGATAGAGCTTGAAGGGGTCCCCGCGACAGGTTCACAACTGGTTGCCGACTGGCGAGAACTCTTCGAGGTAGTCGCGCAGGCTTATCAGAATGCGGATCCCTCTCAGCGCTGCACTTGGGCCGGGCCCAGTATGAGTGCGCGTTCTTGTATCACTGCGCGGCAAATGGAAACCTGGGCCCATGGTCAGGAAGTCTATGATCTTCAAGGCGTCGATCGCGAAAACACTGACCGAATTCGCAATATAGTGATTTTGGGCGTGAATACTTTTGGCTGGACCTTTCAGGTGCGCGGTGAAGAAGCACCGACGCCACAACCCTTTGTCGAGTTGCGGGCCCCGTCTGGAGAGATCTGGACGTTTGGCGAGCCCCAGACCGACAACGTCATTCGAGGTTCTGCTGAGGGCTTCGCGCAAGTGGTGACTCAAACGCGGAATGTGGAAGACACCGATATAGAGTTTCTCGGCAACAATGCAGAACGGTGGATGCGCAATGCTCAGTGTTTCTATGGCGGGCCAACTGCGCCGCCAGGCCCCGGAACGCGCCTTAAGCGGCCAAAGCAGAATTAGCAAGAAGCGCAGTGCCTGGAGTGTAGCCAGAGTAGTCTTAAGACGCCGTAGATAGCGTCTTAGCTGGACTCATCAAGAGATCGATTGACGAAACGACCCAGCGCAAACCAGAACAGTTCATCGTTCGAATAGCCGGTGATTCGATCGACTTCCTTGCAGTCAGCGACTTGAATAAACGTGGGTGTTCCGTGCACTGGCTTAATGGCGCAGTCCGTGAGCGGATGATTGCCTGCCTGCCAGTCGTCAAGCGTGACTTTAATCATGGGTAGCGTTTGCGCTTCAGCGGTTTTACCGTAGATCGGTCCAATCTCCGCGTCGAATTTCATACAGGCACCGCATTCGGGACCGTAGACATAGAGCAAGTCATCAGCCCAACTCGCAACGGCGAAACATCCAACGAGCAAGCAGGCGAGGGACCTCGCCCAACTGATCACCCCTTGGAATCGGCAGCGGCTAGCTCGCGACTGACTGAGTGAGACGCTCATAGCTTGATGTACGCGAAGCCAAGTTGAACCTGCAGCCGTCCCAGCTCTGCGACCCCAGATTTCACAGTTTCCACGCCAAAGGTCAGGTCATCTTCGGTCAGATTGAAGCTGGTCATGGTATTTTCGCAGGCAAAAACCCGAACACCATTCGCAAGCAGTTGCTCAATTTGGGCGCTGTAGAGGCCGCCGTTGCTATCGGCGGCGCCCTCAACTGCGGCGTCCACGCCCTCAGCGATGAGAATGACGCGTACGGGAACATCAGGGCTAGCTTCTTGATGTCGGCTCACCTGGCGAATCGCCCGGTTCAAGTGATGGTTGCTGTCGAGGTGAAACGCAACGCCGGCAGGTTCTGCATAAGCCGCTGGCCCAACCGTGCCCGCCAATATCAGCAGCACGCCTGCGATGATTGCCTGTAATATGCGTTGAGATCGTGAGGGGCTAGTCATAAGTTCTCTCTCTGGTGTCGGGTTGGCGAACGTTTTGTGTGGTCGCCACTGTCGGACATCAATTAGCCGCTGGCAACCTTGCCGCTGACACTGATTTGGCGGTATTATAACTATGGTTATATCGTTAGATAAATATGGTATAACGTGTATTGCCTGGGGGGGTATGATTTTTTAACGAGCGCAGCGCCGCTCGATGATGGCCCGAAAGGCACATAAGAAGAATGGTTGGGGGTTAGATGTTATGCAAGATACCGGACCGCAGATTCCCGGTTACCTACGTTCGGCGCCAGAGTCGTTCCTCGAGCCCGAGTTGGTTACTGATATTTCCAAAAACGGTATTAACGCTGAGCGGCGCGGGCTGTTAAAAGGCGCCCTGGCGGCAGCGGTTGGTGCTATGAGTGGCGCCGCGGTTGCCGGTGAAAGTGATCCGAATATTGTGGATGTTCCCGAGTGGAGCAGGATGCTGGGCAAACCCGTTGCCAGTAATCCCTACGGTCTACCATCGCGCTACGAAGCCAACATTATTCGACGCCAGAGTCCTGGCCTAACCCAAACCGATCAGGCAAGCGTCGCGTTTACCCCATTACAGAGCATGTTTGGCATGCTCACCCCCAGTGGTTTGCATTTTGAACGTCACCATCAGGGCTGGGTGGACATTGACCCACGCCGACATCGCTTGATGATCAACGGAATGGTGAAAACACCGCTGGTTTTCACCCTAGAAGACTTGATGCGAATGCCCAGCGTTTCGCGCATTCACTTTATCGAGTGCGGCGCCAATACAGCCCTCGAGTGGGGTAACTCAGCAGTCCCCACTGTTCAGTACACCCACGGGATGTTATCGGGCTCTGAGTTTACCGGTGTGCCGCTGTCGCTACTCCTCGAGCGGGCTGGTTTCGATGCGAAGAACGCGAAGGTTATCCTCGCTGAGGGGGCGGATGGCTCGAGCATGACCCGCACGATCAATATCGCGAATGCCCTCGATGATGCCATGGTGGCTTACGGGCAAAACGGTGAAATGCTGCGTCCTGAGAACGGTTATCCGTTGCGACTCGTGGTGCCCGGTTTGCAAGGGGTTTCTTGGGTGAAGTGGCTGCGTCGCATCGAAGTGGGTGACGAGCCCTATGCGGCTAAGGACGAGGCCAGTCACTATGTCGATCTGATGCCCGATGGCATGCAGCGTCAGTACACCGCAATTCAAGAGGCGAAGTCAGTCATCACCAGTCCTTCCGGTGGTCAGAAGCTGATGAGCAAGGGTTATTACTGCATCACTGGGCTCGCTTGGACTGGTCGTGGGCATGTTCGCAAAGTAGAGGTTTCGACTGACGGCGGCCGAAACTGGCGTGAGGCGCGGCTCGAGGGCCCTGTTTTGCCGAAAGCACTGACGCGATTCAATTTCGACTGGAATTGGGATGGCAGCGAAGTCTTGCTGCAGAGCCGCGTGACTGACAGCACGGGTTATGTTCAGCCTCAGCGCGCTGAGCTAATCGAGGTCCGGGGTCGCCGCTCGATTTATCACAACAATGCCATTCAAACCTGGCGTGTGAATCAATCCGGGGAGGTCGACAATGTCCAATTGGCTTAAGCGTGGGTTACCAGCACTGCTAATCCTATTGTCTGCCAGTGTTTCGGCGGACTACCCCTCAGGTTTGGATCAGATTGGTCGAGCAGCCACCGATGACGAGGTGGCGGCCTGGGATATTGATGTGCGACCCGACTTTAAGGGGCTGCCGGCCGGTGCCGGGAGTGTCGAGGAGGGCGAGGTCCTTTGGCTCGACAAATGTGCCGTTTGTCACGGGGATTTTGGGGACTCCAACGAGGTGTTTGCGCCTATTGCGCTGGGCAATATCACCGAAGAGGACATTGAGCGAGGGCGTGTGGCCTCACTGAATGACCCAGCGGTGGTGCGAACCACGTTAATGAAAGTTGCAACCCTGTCCACGCTCTGGGATTACATCAACCGAGCGATGCCTTGGAATGCGCCTAAGTCACTCGAAACCGATGAGGTCTACGCGTTAGTCGCCTATATCTTGAACCTCGGCTATATCGTCGACTACGACTTTGAACTCTCCAATGAAAATATCGATGCCGTTCAGGCCAGAATGCCCAACCGTAACGGTATGACGGTGGATCACGGGCTTTGGGATATCGATGGCACGCCTGATGTGGTCGGTGACGACTGCACCCAAGGCTGCGATGTTGAGACGGCGGTAGTCTCGTTTATTCCTGATTATGCGATGAATGCTCATGGCAATCTGGCCGTTCAAGTCCGGGATTACGGCCCATTCCCTGGTATCCAGACGGCGCCTGAAGCAACATTGACCGAAGTGAAGTCGTCAATTCCTGAAAGCGAATTACAAAAGAATGGCTGCACTGGCTGTCACCAGACGGACAGCGCCTTGGTTGGCCCCGCCTTTAGCGCGATTCAGGCGAAATATTCCGGGCAGGATGCGGTGGCCTATTTGAAAGAGAAGATTCGCAACGGCGGCGCGGGCGTGTGGGGCGATATGGCCATGCCGCCGATGGCACAGGTAAATGATGACGATCTGCAGGTGCTCGCCGATTGGCTTGCGAGCGGGCAATGAACAGGGAAAAGAGGCTAAGACTATGACTAAAGTAAGTGTTACCAATGGCATGGCGCGACGCGGATTCTTGCGTTTGGGTGCCGTAGCGGCAGCGACCGCTATGTTGCCGGCCAAACTGTGGGCGGCAATTGCTCGCCCCGAAGAGGCGTTTACGGCTACCGGCATTGATGCAACCTTTGCGGCAATGGGGGGTATGCCAGAAGTTCATGACGGCATTATTTTTTCAACCCCCGACATCGCTGAAAACGGCGCCGTCGTGCCGGTGAAAATCGAAGTTGACGGTGCTCAACTACCCAACGTGTCCAAGGTTTATGTGCTCGTTGAACTCAACCCAAACCCCATGGCGGCAATGTTTATGGTGCCCGAAGGTACCGAGGCCTATGTGGAAACCCGGGTGAAGGTTGCACAAACCTGTAATTTGTATGCGGTCGCAGAGGCGGACGGCAAACTCTACATGAAAGCCAAGGAAACCAAGGTCACCCTTGGTGGTTGCGGCGGTTAAGGAGACTGAGATATGGCTGGCAAAATTCGAATTCGAGCAAAACTGGACGGGGAAACCACCGAGGTAAAGGCCTTGATGCGTCACCCCATGGAAACGGGGCAGCGTAAAGATCAAGCCGGTGAGCCGATTCCCGCTCATTTCATCGAGACGGTATCGGTAACCCTCAATGATAAGGTTGTAATGGACGCCCACTGGGGCGCCGCTGTGTCGGCGAATCCGTTTCTGGGTGTGCGCTTCAAAGGTGGTGCTGCGGGCGATACGGTGATGGTCAACTGGACTGACAATTTAGGTGAGTCCGGCAGCGGTTCGACCAAGATTCGATAACGCTCGGTTTAAGGAGTAGTCCATGCGACAAGGGGTCGTTAGTCAAACCATCATGAAAGTCACTCTAGTGTTGCTAGCGTTTCTGACGGCGCCGTCGGCGCTTGCGCAAGACGGTGTGTTCGATCAGTACCGGGAAATGATGGGCGATGATAATCCCGCTATCTTCGTGATCGACGAGGGGGAAGAGTATTGGTACGCCCCCGCGGGTCCCAAAGCGGCAACCCTCGAAGCCTGTGACTTGGGACTTGGCCCCGGTGTTGTTGAAGGCGCTTATGCGGGTTTTCCCCGCTATTTCGCTGACGCCGATCAGGTCATGGATCTTGAGGCGCGCCTTGAATATTGCATGATCGAACTGCAGGGGCGCACCCGGGAAGAGATTCATGCCAAGCCGTACTCTCTGAGAGGAGACCTCGGCACCGAGATGGAGGCGCTGGCCGCATGGCTAGCCGATCAATCATCGGGTGTCACTATCGCAGCCGCACAAGATCACCCGAAAGAGCGCGCCATGTATGCGCTGGGTGAGCAGATTTTCTACTACCGCGCGGGCCCTTACGATTTCTCATGCGCTACCTGTCACGAGCAATCCGATAAGCGGATTCGTCTGCAGGATCTGGCGGATTTGACTACCCATGAGGGTGCGACAGATGGCTACGGTTCATGGCCTGCGTATCGAATTTCAGAAGGCGTTGTTCGCACAATGGGTTGGCGCATGCAGAATTGTTTTCGACAGCAGCGCTTGCCGCAACTGATCATGGGGTCTGACGCCAGCATTGCGATCCAGACCTTCCTAGCGGTGAATGCTGCCGGTGGTGAGATCACGGCACCCGGACTGAAGAGGTAAGCCCATGAAACCACTATTGTTGCTCGGTGCACTGTTGTTGTCTGCGTCCTCGCTGGGCGCTGAGCAGGCCGCTCATGACACTGCTTCTGTGGCCGACGTGCTTGCAGCGTCAATGGTTGATAAGAATCAGGTGACAAAAGAGCGCTTACAGCAGGATGAGGTGCAAGCCCTGTGCAGTATCCCCCGCGGTGAGCAGCCTGATCCTGAGGCCGCAAAAGCACTTCGTGAGGCGCGACTGGCCGCTGTGGTGATGCCTGCGGATAACGTCTACCTCGGTGACTGGCAACGTGGCTACGAGATTGCCAACAATGGCCGTGGGTTGCAGTACTCGGATGATCCCGACGCGCCCAACGGTGGCAATTGTTATGCCTGCCACCAGTTAGATCCCCGCGAGGTGGCCTACGGCACCTTGGGCCCATCCCTTACCGGTTACGGAGCACGTGGTCAAAGTGAACCCATGCTTCGCTACACGTGGACCAAACTTTGGGATACCCACGCGTACAACCTGTGTTCTCACATGCCGCGATTTGGCGCCAACGGGGTGCTCACTGAGCAGCAACTTAAAGACGTCATGGCCTACCTGCTTGATCCCGAATCACCGGTTAATCAACCTATTCAAGATTAACCGCAGCTTCCCGAGGAGTGCTTATGGATCGTCGTGAGTTCAATAAAATGTTGGCCCTCGGTTTGGCGGCGGGCCTGTCTTTGCCAACACTCGGGCGGCGCAGTTTTGCAGCCGGTGATCAATACGATCTTCCTCGCAAGGGCAATGTGCATTTGATGCACATGACCGATGCGCATGCCCAGCTGATGCCAATTCATTACCGCGAGCCGCAGGTCAATATCGGCTTGCACCAGGCTCGAAATCGCGCGCCTCACCTGGTGGGCAAAGCGCTGCTCGATACCTACGGGCTGAGCGCGGGTTCTCGGGATGCTCACGCATTTACCTATCTGGATTTTGTTGCCGCAGCCCAGCAATACGGCAAGGTGGGTGGCTTCGCGCATTTGGCAACGCTGGTCAAGCGTATCAAGAGCAACCGCCCTGGTGCTTTGCTGCTTGATGGTGGTGATCTTTGGCAGGGTTCAGCAACGTCGCTTTGGACCAACGGCCAGGATATGGTCGATGCCAGCAAGTTGCTGGGTATCGACGTGATGACGGGTCACTGGGAATTTACCCTCGGCAGCGATCGGGTGATGGAGATCATTGAGGAGGACCTCGATGGCCACATGGATTTCATCGCTCACAACGTGAAAGACTTCGATTTTGGTGACCCCGTGTTTGCCAGTCACACCGTTCGGGAAATGAACGGTGTGCCCGTGGCAATCATTGGACAGGCGTTCCCCTACACGCCGATTGCCAACCCTTCATACCTCATTCCCGGCTGGACCTTTGGCATTCAGGAGCGGGAACTGCAGGAAAAAGTTGATGAGGTCCGGGCCGCAGGTGCTCAGGTTGTGGTGCTGCTGTCGCATAATGGCGCGGATACCGATATCAAGCTGGCATCACGGGTGACTGGAATCGATGCGATTCTGGGCGGCCATACTCACGACGGCATTCCAAAGGCTCTCGAGATCAAGAACCCCGGTGGTATGACCCTGGTGACTAATGCGGGTTCTAACGGCAAGTTTCTTGGCGTCATGGATTTTGATGTGCGCGATGGAAAAATTCGCGATTGGTCCTACCAGTTACTGCCGGTGTTCTCTGATCTGCTGCCTGCCGATCCAGAAATGTCGGCACTCATTGAGTCGGTCCGCGCACCTTATAAAGACCAGTTGGGTGAAGTGTTAGCCACCACCGACGAATTGCTCTATCGGCGCGGCAACTTCAACGGTAGCTTTGATCAGCTGATTTGCGATGCGCTAACCGACGAGTTAGACGCCGATGTCTCGCTATCACCCGGGTTCCGCTGGGGCACAACGGTGTTGCCTGGGGATGACATTACGATGGAGGACCTGATGTCTCAGGTGGCGATTACCTATCCCACCGTGACTCTCAGCGAGATGACTGGCGAGTTTCTCAAAGTTGTTTTGGAAGACGTGGCCGACAATTTGTTTAATCCCGACCCTTATTATCAGCAGGGCGGTGACATGGTGCGTGTGGGTGGCCTTGACTACAGCATCACGCCCAATGGCGAATCGGGGCAGCGCATTAGCGACATGATGCTCAATGGCAAAGCGATTGAGCCCAGCAAAACCTACAAAGTAGCGGGTTGGGCGTCCATGCAGCCAATAGAGGGCGAGCCCATCTGGGATGTATGCGCTCGTTGGTTGCGCAACAAAAAGACCGTGGACTCGGTGAACTTGAAGCAGCCCAACATTAAAGGGCTAGATGCCAATCGCGGGATAGCGATCTAAAGCGCGATCAGCCAGTCAGCTGATCTGTGCGGTATCTGAGTGTTGGAAGTGCTTGCGCTGAGGTTGAGTGTTTCATTCACCCCGGGCGCTTCGTAATGGACTACTGACACCACGCCACTGGCAACATCACTCAGAATAGTACTTTCGAAGGCGGGCACCGCAGACGGAAGGTCTGTTCGCCACTCCTGAAATACATACAAAAAGTCGTCGTCTAGTTCGGCGCCAATTGTTTCGAGCTGTGGCTGTTCGCTCTGGTCGGCGATCCTAAAGTTGGATTCGACATACAAGGCCAGGAGGGCGAGTCCTTCCATGCTGTCTACCGCTGCATTGGTCTCCATGAGCTCTAGCACTGCAAGTGCGTCTGCAACGTGTATCTGATGGGTAATTTCAAAGTGGCCACCTGCCCACACCACGTCGGTCCAGGTTTCGTGTCCGCGATGGGCGTCAGCGCCTGCTGGAAGCAGCAGCGCAACCAAAGACATCAGGGCGAAAAATATCCCCAGCCTTTGGTTGGTAACGGTATGAATTGATGTCGACATGCGCAAATTATACCCCGGATGGCGATAGGGGCGCCGCTTTATTTTCGCTGTCATCATCGTGCTTTTCGTCGTCAGATTTCGCTTTTAACTCGACCAGCAGATCTGCCATCAAATTTCTTCGATCGCTCTTGTATTTATACGCTTCAAGCCGTGACCGACGAATTGCCTGAGGAAAGCGGTTGTTGTGGTAATCAGCGTCAGCCGTGAGGTGTTCCGGATCAACTTCAATGGCGGCGACCGGGCGGGTCTCGATGAGGCGGTAGGTGACCTTATCGATGCCGTAGCGCCAGACCTCTGCGGGCAGTTCGAGCCGACGTTCGCTACCGTCCTCGTATTCGATATTGAGGAATAACGGCGTGGGGGAGCCTCCCAGATTGGCGAAGTCGATGAAGTAGAACCACGTATCTTCCTCGACCGCACGATTCAGTACGCGCTGCTCCCAATCCTCGAGCCCGTCGTAAGCATCCTCTGCGCTGTTTCGGTCCTTATTGCTAACAGTATAGGGGTCGCTCTCACTGTAGAGGTCTTGGAGCTCCTCGTAGCGAATGTCCCGGGGAATGATGCCCTCTGAGCGGTTGCGCTTGATGGTAACTGGCAGAGGCTTGTTACGTTCATGCTCCAGACGGTCATTGCCGCGATCAATATCCGGGTCGCCGGTTTTTAGCTGATAGGCACGGACATCTGCAATTGCCACATCGACCCGTGCGGTGGAGTAAAACCAGCTGCGCCAAAACCAATCCAAATCGACCCCCGAGGCGTCTTCCATGGATCGGAAAAAATCAGCAGGTGTAGGTCGCTTAAACTGCCAGCGCTGACTGAACTCGCGAAACGCAAAATCAAACAGCTCGCGACCTAGCACTGCCTCCCGCAAGACGGTCAAAGCCGCCGCGGGCTTGTAATAGGCGTTCCGACCTATCTGACCGCGCGGGATCGAGTCGCCCTGAGTCATGATCGGGACTTGATCCTCTGAGGTCGTATAGCGCGGAATGTAGTCGAGAATATTTTGCGAGCCAGCGAAGCCTGCGTGGGTCTCGTCCCATTCAAGCTGAGCCATGTACTCCAGAAAGGTATTGAGCCCCTCATCCATCCACGTCCACTGACGCTCGTCGCTGTTCACAATCATGGGGAAGTAGTTGTGCCCCACCTCGTGAATAACAACGCCAATCAACCCGTATTTCACACGGCGCGAATAGGCCTGCATCGCATTAGCCTTGGATGCGGCATCTTCGGGGTCTTCATCGTTTGCGTCGGGCGGATCAGGGCGATAACCATTGAAATTAATCATTGGATATTCCATGCCGCCTTTTTCCCATGCATTGACAGCAATGGATACTGGGTAGGGATAGTCGAACGCAAAACGGTTGTAGACGTCGAGGGTATGCACGATGGCGTGGGTCGCAAACTTTGACCAGACCGGCACCGCTTCGCCAGGGTAGTAGGACATGGCCAGTACCTCTGAAGGGCTTGCGCCGGGTTGCTCATGCAGCATCGCGTCCCAAACAAAAGCACTGGAGCTCGCCCACGCGAAATCACGCACGTTCTCTGCTTTAAATCGCCAGGTTTTTTGTCCCTCAGAATCTCGTGCTTTGTTGGTCAATGCTTCTTCGGGCGTAACGATAAAGCTGGGTGTCTCGGCGCTCACGTCTTCAAGGCGCTCGCGCTGTGCGGTGCTCAAAACCCGCCGCGGGTTT
>CBFHHJ010000035.1:0-1378 GCA_965655505.1 Luminiphilus sp. | reverse complement strand
GAACCACTGAGCGAGGGAAAAAATTTCTGTATTGGTGTCCTCGAGATATTCATAGCCACCGCGATCACCGCTGCTGTAACCCAGCGCTGCTTTTTCGGTGATGTTGAATTGCCACCCCATGTTGAAGGTCACGCTCTCTCCGGGTGCGAGGGGTGTGGGCAGATCGAGTCGGCCCATGGTATCGACGATGGTTACTGCCAGCGGGTCACCGTTAGCATCGGTAAACAGCAGGTTGCGGTAACCGTAGTTTGAATCTTTGATCGAGTAGTGTTCTCGGAGTGAGTGATAAGTGACGCGATCCTCACTCAGTGTTCGAGAGCGCTGATCCAGCGAGTCAGGCCGCCAGCGATTTTGATCAAGCTGCAGCCATAGGTAGCGCAGCGTATCGGGAGAATTGTTGGTGTAGCGAACACTCGCCGTGGCCGCTATGGATCGTTGCTCGGGGTCGAGTTCGGCTTCAATGGTGTAATCGGCCTGCTGCTGCCAGTAGCTTTTTCCTGGCGTGCCTGACGCTGTACGGTAGTCGTTGGCCGTGGGGAGTTCCTGGTCTAGCTGAGCAAACGCTTTTGCGGACTGCACGGCGTCAGCCAATGCGACATTGGCCAACCCTGAAAGCATGTATAAGACGACGAGTTGAACGAGTATGCGGGAAACGATAGTCATGGTTCTGAGTAGGGGTTCTCATTTTAGGGCCGCGCAGGGTACCTACGGCGGGCGTGTTCGTCCAATATCCGAAAGGGGTAGGTCACGGCCGAGTCCGTCCTAATTTGAGCGCGTCTCAACTAGGGGCGTCCCAACACAGTTAGCCCTGACGACAAAAATTCAAGCACACAACGCACGTATATAAGGTGGCCTAACATGCCAACACGATCAGGTTTACCGATATGTCGGTAGCGACTGCTTCACCAACTGTGCTGCTGCAGTCTGCGCCTTTGGTACGGCCAGCATGGGTCGATGGATGTCTCGAGAGTGTTCGATCTTGGGCGGAAAAGCGTGAATTTGACTACCGGTTCGTCGGCGACGAGTTGTTTGATGAGTTGCCGCAGCGTTTTCTGACGAAACTGAAAGGGCGCACACCTATCATCGCCGATCTCGCCAGACTTAGACTGATGCAGCGCTATTTGGAGACCTCTGGGGGCCACGTACTGTGGATTGATGCAGACAGTCTCATCGTCAACCCTGACTGGTCTCCCGACCTGCATGCGGTCGCAGGCTTTGGTGAGGAATGCTGGGTTTATCAGAATGAGGAGGGTGCCTGGCGGCGTTTCATCACGCCACACAATGCCTTTATGACGTTTGCTGCGGGCTCGCCGGTGTTACCGTTTCTCGGTTATCTGAGCGAGTCGATCATTGACCGCGTTGTTTCGGACCGAATTGC
>CBFHHJ010000034.1:0-12707 GCA_965655505.1 Luminiphilus sp. | reverse complement strand
TGCCGAGAATTTGTAGTTGCGCATTGGCAGCTACTAGGTCGTCGCGGATATCGTCGGCCTCAAATTTTGGCATGCCGTCGGTAATCAGCAGGATGTTGCCATTGGCAACGCCCGCAGCACTGAGCAGTTCGCTGGCAGAGCGCAGCGCCTGGAGTGAATCCGATCCCGGTATGGGCATGATGGCGGGGTCAAGCGCCGGCAGAAGATTTTCAATAGTACGTCGGTCATCGGTCAACGGTGCGACAACGTGGGCGTCCCCCGCATAGACCACGAGTCCCGTGACGCCCTCGGCACGCTCCGCCAGCAGATCGAGTATTTTTTGGCGGGCCCGCTGAATACGACTGGGCTGTACGTCGGCAACCAGCATTGATGCGCTAAGATCGAGCACAATCACCAAGGCATCGGCGCGTTGAAACACGGGGACGTCAATTTTCTTGAAACTGGGCCCGGCAATCGCCACGACGGCAAGGGCCAAGGCCAGTCCAACCAGCCAATGGTTGACACGTCGCCCCTCAGCGGCGTCTGACTGCAAGACATGGGGCAATAGATGGGGGTCAATAGCATCCCGCCAGCTACCCGCCGCACGAACGCTGCGAACCAACAGCCAGATCACCGGCAAGATGATCAATAGCAGCCACAAGGCGTCGGGGCGCAGCAAATGTAGGCCATCAATCATGAAATAGCCCCTTCACCTTTCCTCTGACTCTGCGCTAATGCCGAGGGGCCGCCACTTCGGAGAAAAATCAGCAGCATCGCCAGTAACAAGGCAGCCCCAATGGGGATATAGCTCAATGAGCGCACTGGCCTGAACGTGGAGGCCTCTTGCTCAACGGGTTCAAGTTCGTCAAGGATGCTATAAATACTTTGAAGTTCTTTGGGATTGCGCGCCCGGAAGTATTTACCACCGGTGGCCTGCGCAACCGCGTTGAGCAGCGCCTCGTCAACTTCGCCCGAGACATTTGCACGACTGCCCAAACGTCGACTAATACCGATGGTGTACACCCGAACGTTCATTTCGGCAGCGAGTGCTGATGCTTCCATCGGGTCCACTGTACTTGCGGTATCCTGTCCATCGGTGAGCAGAATCAACACCCGCGAATCCGCAGGGCGTTCTCGGAGACGCTTTATTGCCAGGCCCAAGGCATCGCCAATGGCAGTATCTTCACCGGCAAATCCTAATTGTGCTTCGCGGATAAACTGGGTGACGGTTTTCACGTCGAAGGTCAGGGGCGCTTGTACATAGGCTTTGGTGCCGAACAGAATCAGGCCTACGCGATCCCCCGACCGACGTTCGGTAAAGTCAGAAGCGATAGCCTTGACGGCCTCAATGCGCGACACCAGTGCGCTTCCCACCTGCATGTCTTCGATTTGCATGCTGCCTGAAAGGTCGAGGGCCAGCATTAAATCCCGCCCTGAATTGGGCAGCTCGATGGGCTCCCCCAGCCACTGGGGTCGGGCGGCGGCAACAACGAGTAGCATCCATATCAAGGTGATTAACACCACGTTAGCGGAGCTGCCCCGAAATCCTAGCTGACTCGCACTCGCCAATGAGCGCCACCGAGCGGCAAACGGTGCGCGAATGGCTGCCTGATCGCTATTCGCCGCGGGCATGAGTAGTCGCGCCAACAGGGGAGTGGGGAGTAGCAGCAAGAGCCACGGTAGCGCTATTTCAAACATGAGCGCTCCGGTGATGTGCGATCCAGCCTTGCGCGGCCGCCGCTAGGTGCTGGGAAACAGCTGCCTCGGGTCGCCGATACACATCCTGCAGCTGATCAAGACCTTCGTCATTTGTGCCGGCTTTCGCTGTCTTGGGATTGGTGGCAGTCAAAAAAGCGATCCACTGTGTGCCGTGTAGTTCGGCGACCTCGTCCTGAGGCCAGGCTTGTAACGCGATGATTTTCAGCAGTTGGTTTAACTGGGACAGGGTCATATCACCCTGATCCAAGGCGCGTTTCAGGGATTTGAGCCCTTCGCGCCGATATCGATTACGTTGATGGCGACGGATGAGCCAAACCAAAGCCCAGATCACTATCGCAGCTAGCAGTCCTAGGATTACCCACCATCCCCACGCAAGGGGCCACCAACTGATAGCGTCGGGCTCCCGCAGTGGTGCAAGCGCTGCCATCAAGTTTTCAGGATTCACAGCTATCCTCTAGATACGACAGAGTGCGCATGCAGTGAACTGTGTGGCTACGTGCGTTCATCGAGGCGGGAAAAAACGTTGTAGTACGGGAAGCGGAGAGGCGGCGGTGATCAGCGGTATCAAAGGGATGCGTAAGCCTTTGAGGGCTGTGCTGAGCTGAGAACGCTGGGCGTCGAACTCACTTTGATAGCTGTCGCGCAGTGCTTTGTCGCCTGTATTCAGTGTGCTTCGACCCATCTCGTCGCTCACCACGTAACTGCCGGCTCGAGGCAACTGCCACTCCAGGGGGTCGTTGATAACGATGGCGGTCAGCTGAACGGTTTTCACTAAATTGCGCAGGGCGCGGATGGCCTCGGGGTCTAAGCCGTCGTGAAAATCGCTGATGATAAAAACACTGGCGCCGGGTCGCGCAATGCGCCGCAGTTGTTCTACCTGCTCTGCAAGGGAAAGCTCACGGCTGCCCACTTTGAGTTTCGATTGGTCGTGCATATGACCGATCATGCGCAGGACTGCACGACGGGAACGCTGAGGCTTGACGTCTTTGACTTCTTCGCCGGCGGTCACCATGCCGCCGACGCGCTCGCCGCGATCAAGCGCTGACCAGAGAATCAAACTGGCCGTGTGTGCGGCGAGTACGGATTTAAAGCAGCACTTGGAGCCGAACTGCATAGGCTTTCTCAAATCCACTGTCACCAGAACCGGGCGTTCCCGCTCTTCATGAAATAGTTTGGTGTGAGGCTCACCTGATCGTGCGGTTACTCGCCAGTCGATGGATCGCACGTCATCGCCGGCGGCGTATTGCCGGACTTCGTCAAATTCTACGCCTCGCCCGCGTCGGCGCGAGCGCTTTGCACCCGCAAGATGGGCGAGCGCCCGAGTGGCATGGGTTACGTTGAGATAACGCGCGGAAAAACGCGCAGCCACCAGCGATGGGACGTCGATTTCGGCTCCGGTAACCGGCGAGTCTGGACGCTGCTTCATTACCTCACCCGACGGGTACCAGAGACAGCAAGCGTTCAATCGCCTGTTCGCTGTTTATACCCGAGGCTTCTGCCTCAAAAGCAATAATCAGACGATGCTTTAGACAGTCCATAGCAATCGTTTGCACGTCATCGGGGCTGACATAGTCGCGGCCCTTCAGGTAGGCATTCGCGCGGGCACATCGATCGAGTGCGATGGTCGCTCGTGGACTTGCCCCAAATTCCAGCCACTGGGCAAATTCGGCGTCATACAGTCCAGGGTTTCGCGTGCCCATGACCAACTGCACGATGTATTCCTCGACCGCGGGCGCCATATGGAGACCGAGCACGGCTTTGCGCGCCGCAAAAATATCGCTTTGACTGATTTCTGTCGGGAGTGGCGGGGCCTCACCGCTTGCTTCATTGCGAGCAAGCCGCAAGATCCGCGCTTCAGCCTCGGCATCGGGGTAGGTCACATTGACCTGCATCAGGAAACGGTCAAGCTGGGCTTCAGGCAGTGGATAGGTGCCTTCTTGCTCAATGGGGTTCTGAGTTGCCATGACTAGGAACAACTCGGGCAGTTGATAGGTTTGTGTGCCAATACTGACCTGACGCTCGGCCATGGCCTCAAGCAGCGCCGACTGCACTTTTGCGGGTGCGCGGTTAATTTCATCAGCAAGAATCAGGTTGTTGAAGATTGGGCCTTGCTGGAATTCAAAAATGCCCTGTTGGGGTCGAAAAATGTCGGTGCCGGTAATATCGCCCGGCAGCAGGTCGGGCGTGAATTGGATCCGGTGAAAAGACCCTTCGATACCTTCCGACATCTGTTTAATGGCGCGGGTTTTTGCGAGGCCCGGTGCACCTTCTACTAGCAGATGACCATCGGCCAGCAGCGCAATTAACAATTTATGAATGAGGTCCTGTTGACCAATGATCTGGCTATCCAGCCAGCGCTCGAGTTGCTGAAGCGGTGTATTTGTCACGTCGTCGGCTCACATCAGATGATGATTCACTATGGTGGCATTTGTGACAAAAACAACCCCGAAAGGTTCGCTAAAATCGCCGATCAAGCTCCATAAGCAGGCAATTGCCGGGCTGATGAGGGGTTTATGAGGTTTTTAGGTTAAAAAAAAGCCCTCTTGCGAGGGCACACGACATGAAAGTGGGGGTCTAAAAACCCGATAACTTGTGACAGGCGGTGGCACCGTTCAGTCCATCCCACTGATCGGTCCTACCTTCGCGCCAGCCCTGCATCCAATTGATGCGATGGTCACCCTCAGAATGGGGGCAGAGGTCGCTTGACCGCCCGTTTAATCCTGTTTGGTAGCCGCGTTCATAGGCTCGCTGGTTCATATCTCGTTTGCTTCGCTTCATACGTTCTCCTTGACGGATTGAACAGACGCACGGGGGGATGAGTCCAGCGACAACATGATGAGGCTGGCCCGCGGTCGGGTAGGGTAGATTTCGGGGTTAAATAAAGCTCGCTGGATAGCTATCCAGCGTCGGGAAACGGGCGTGGTGCACGCGGTGGCATGAGCCATGCAGGGCGCGTAGCTGTAGCTACCAACGTGCACCCGCGAAGGAGTGGCCTGCACCCCTGCAATAAAACAGGTTAAAGCGCGATTGTCGAAAACCGATTTGTTCTAACCCGCAGCGATCTGCCACAAAAATGTAATAAATACCATTTTAGGGGTGCGACGGGCTGCGTCTGGGGCGAGAACTGACCTTCGGCATGCCCCTCAGGACGGGGTGTCTTCTTGAATGAGCGTATCGCCCAGATACCGTTTGCGCTTTCGAGCAGTGAGTTTGTGCAGGTCCGCCAGGACAAAGCCGTCCACGCAGTCACCGAATTCGGGGTCGATATTAAATGCGGTGAATACGACGCCATCGGGCTCCGTGGCCTGTGAGTAATGCTTATATAAGGTAGGAATTGGTAAACCCGTCTCAGCGAGGGTGTCTCGCAGCGCTTTCAAGTCTTCTTTTGCATCGATACCGCTGAATTCGCTGGTGAGCTCCGCCTTTGTAGAATCAAAGATCTGGAACGGGTTGCGCGGTGTCACGCCCAAGTCAATTTGGTTGTAGTACGTGGAATAGTAGTAGGCCATCCGGGCGATCGCTTTTTGCCCATAGAAGCGACTGATCGATGCAGGTCCAAACAGATAACGAAACCGCGGGTACTTCTTAACGTAGGCACCAATACCGAACCACAGGTAATCGAGGCTGTGACGGGTCTGA
This sequence comes from Luminiphilus sp., assembly GCA_965655505.1. GTDB lineage: Bacteria > Pseudomonadota > Gammaproteobacteria > Pseudomonadales > Halieaceae > Luminiphilus. The sequence goes on along the minus strand of CBFHHJ010000034.1, from coordinate 7,370 downwards.
TACTTTTGCTGCACAAAGCTTCGTCCCAATTCCAGGCCTTGCTCGAAATAGGGCGTCATTGATGCATCAAATTCGAACAGGGTGTTGGTGTATAGCCCTTCAATGCCACGCTTCTTGATGATGGTGGCGGCATCGCCGAAACGGTAAGCCCCGACGATTTCCTGGTCATCGCCGTCCCACAACACCAATTGGTCATAGTCTCTGTCGAACCGGTCGATATCTCTTGGCAGTCCTGAACCCTCGCCGACTAAGCGGAAAGTTGCTTCGCGCAATCGACCGATCTCGCGCATGACACACGGAGAGTCAGTCATGTTGGCAAGGTAGATCTGCTTACCATCGTGGGTCTCACCCAGAAGTTCGCTGGCCTCCAGTTCCTGGCGCAGTAAATGCCGAGCCTCAGGAGGTGCCACGGTTTCGACCGACTTAAAGATGGGCTTGCCGTTATTGCCCAGTCGATAGACGTGCTTCTTAAACAGTGACGCGAGTTTTTTTGCGGAGAAATCGTTGGCGCTGTAAACATCGAATGGCACCGGCCGGCCAACCCGCGCATCGATCGTATTGTGGCTCTGCTTGAACATCTCTCGGATCAGCCACGCAGTGGATAGGGGTTTAGCGAGAAACGAAAGGCTGTAGAAAAATATCGAATTACGTCCCTCGACGAATATGGGCAGGATAGGGGACTTTGTCGCTGAGGCCATTTTGACGAATCCGCTGTGCCACAGCCCGTCTTTCACACCGCTGGGGCCAAACCGCGACACTTCCCCAGCCGGGAAGATGATGAGCGCCCCCTCATTCTCGAGGTGGGCGCGGAGGTTTTTTAGGTTCTGTCGCGCAGTGTTGCCACCCATGTTGTCGACGGGTAGAACAACCGGCCCCAGGGGCTTTAGTGCCATGAGCATCTCATTGGCAATGACTTTCACGTCGGGGCGAACCTGACGAACCAGGTTGAGCAGCGCAAGGCCGTCTAGTGAGCCAATAGGGTGGTTGGCGGCAATTACTACACGTCCGGAACTGGGAATACGTGCCCGCTCAACTTCGCGCAGGCGAAGATGGAAATCAAAGTAACGGAGAACCGCCTCGACAAACTCATGGCCAGTGTAGTGGGGGTATTCCTGCTCAAACTGCTGGAAACGCTTTTCATAAAAGAGGAAGCCAAGAAACCGGCTGAGTACGCTAGCCGTGCGGCGGTGTTTGATGACGAAGTCAGGGTAGCGCGTCTCTATCATCCGCTGAAAACTAATCATCCTGCGTCTCCCATTATTTTCAGGCGCTGGGCGGGTGCTGACAGGAATAAACACTGCCTTGCACCACCGATTCGGCGAAAGCATGCCTGCCACCTGTTGCACTTAATGGAGTGGTGAATGAATTTTTTATGACAGCTTGCAGTGCCCCGATAAACCTTGAGTGGTAGCTTCAACCAGCAACCCGCCTTGTAACTAAACTGTCATATAAAGGAAACATTCTTGTAACTCGCACCCCCTAGGATGCCCCCATTCGCTGCCAACCTGGCGGCTTCACGTTGTGCGCGCCCGAGAGGTCTCAATGTCACAGAAGTTTGGCTTTGTTCGCATTTTATCGTTGTCAATGTTGGCATTGGCGGCACAGTCCGCTTTGGCTGCGAACGAGTTACTCACTTACGTTTACAGTAACGGCGTTGCTGTCGATAGTGCGTCTGTCATCGTTGACGGTCAGGACGTTGGTAAAACCCGACGTGATGGTTCGCTGTTTGCCGACCTCGACGACGGGCAGCACGTGGTTGAAGTCACGACTGACGACGGTGGTAGCCGCGTCGTTCGGTTTAGCGCGGGCTCGGGGCAGTTAGTCGATCTGATTGTTGATGTTGCAAGCAGCGACGAACCCTATATAGAAGTGTACTCCCGAACGGAGTCATCTGCGGATCGACGCGGGGCACCCGTGGGTACCCTGCAAGTTACCGTGCGAGAGGGCTCTGCTCCCGCTAACGGTCAGCTGGTAGTGATCTCGAATGGGCAGGGTGCGGTGGCAACCAACAATGAAGGGGTTGCCAGCAAGTCGTTACCGCGCGGTCTATACACTGTGTCTGTGGGTGAGGTCTCAGCCGAGGTCCGAGTCGCTAGCGGGATCACCCGCGGCGTCGTGCTAGCGTTACCTGAAGACGACTCAATTACGATTGCAGCACCCACCATAGAGGAAGTGTTTGTGGTGGCTACCTTTGATCCTTCTGGGTTTGAGGTATCGGAGCGGGATACCAGTAACATTGTCGATACGATTGGTGTCGAGCTGCTGACCCGCTTTGGCGATTCCGACGTCGCCGCGTCAGTGGTTCGTGTGCCGGGTATTACGGTGCAGGACGACAAGTACGTATTCATTCGCGGTTTGGGTGGTCGCTACGTGACCTCGACACTTAACAACGCGACTATGCCGTCGACCAACCCCACCAAGCGAACGGTTCCGCTGGATCTATTTCCTTCCAACTTCGTCAATCAGCTAGACATTAAAAAGACATTCTTGCCGTTTATGCCGGGTGAATCCACGGGCGGCAACCTGGTCATCAACACCAAGACGTTCCCAGATGAGCAGACCTTTGGTGTGTCTGCGTCCCTCGGCTACACCTCTGACCTGACGGGCGAGCGCGTGGGTGTTGACCCTAACAGCGGCGGCTTCGACTGGTTAGGGTGGGACGACGGCGCTCGAGAAGAGAAGATTGCCGTACAGCTCATCGGCGATATCGTTCAAGACGGCGGGGAGTTTGTCGACTCTGAGACAGGCGAATCCTACACCTTGGATCAAAGCACACTTCGTGAGCTCCAGCGCACAGCGGGCATCATTATCGCCGATGACTGGGACTTGGATTTCGACAACGCTACCCCGAATGGTGGCTTGGGCGTGGATTACGGGGACTTGTTCTACCTCGATGAGAGCGAGTTAGGCGTCTACGCGGCGGTCAACTACTCCAACGAGTGGTCCAAGCGTGGGAATGGTATTCGCCGCAGTTACAGCGCCAGCGGCATCATCGCTGACGATCAGGTGTATGAGTCGTACACGAACGTAATCGATCTTTCTGGTTTGTTCTCGGTCGGCTGGAACGTCGGTAACAACACATTCGAGTGGAACAACGTGGTGTCCCGGTCGACGGAGAGCTTTGTTGAGCGCTCTGTAGGGCGTGAGGGTGATGAATTCAGGGCGGTCTATCAGCACACGAATCAGTGGGAAGAACGCCAGTTTCTGTCATCTCAGATTGTAGGCTCTCATTTTCTCAATGAAGATGGTTCTTTCTTCCTCGATTGGCAGTTCACCGGCAGCCAGGCCAAACGTTACATGCCGGGTCGAACAGATGTGCGCTTCAACGCTGAGGCCAATCTGACGGATCCCGCCGAATTGGTTGAAGCCTACGATTTTTCAAAGCCAAATAACGAGCAAACTGACATCCTGAACGGCTTTTTCTTCTCTGGGGGTAGCTCTTCCAAGCGCTACGACGAGTTGATCGACAACAACTTTGATTTCTCGGTCGATCTCAGCTGGGATGTATTTGACAGCGGCTCGAGCTTCGCTAAGTTGCAGTTTGGCGGCCAAGCAATCTACCGGGAACGGGATGCCGACAGTGCCACGTATGGGTACTTCAATAACGGCGCCGACGCGACCCTGAGCGCATCTCCTAACGTATTGGTGTCGGATAATATTTATGTCTGTGGCGAGGGAACCGGGACGGTTGCCTGCGATCCGATCGATGATGGCAACGGCAATGTAGCACCCCCTGTCGGTGGTGTTCAGGACAACCCAAGCACCGGCTTTCTTTTCCAAGTGCGTACTCAAGTCTCGGATGAGTACGAAGCTGAACTTGACTACAACAGCTTGTACGCGATGTATGACCACACTTGGGACACTACATGGCAGTTTATTTTAGGCGCCCGTTACGAGCAGTATGAGCAGGTTACCGACACTTTCGATTTGACAACCGGTAATCCCGTTCAGGGTATTGTCGACGAGGGCAGTCTACTGCCTGCGCTGGGTGTGAACTGGTTCTACTCAGAAACCCAGCAGCTCCGATTTGCGGTATCGCAGACGGTAGCGCGCCCCGATTTTAAGGAGGCGTCAAACGCCGTTTACTTCGACAACGAGTTTAACGTCCGTGTTCGAGGTAACCCCAATCTGGGAATCTCCGACATCTTCAATGCGGATCTCCGTTGGGAGTGGTATTTCGGCGATAACGAGCAGGATCAGCTTTCGGCAGCTTTGTTCTATAAGGATATGGATGATCCTATTGAGCGTGTGGTTCAGCCCGCGTCGGGTACCGCAGGAAACTCGCGTACGTTCCAGAACTCGGAGACCGCGGAGCTCTACGGGGTTGAGGTCGAAGGGCGCAAGGAATTTGTGCTCACGGACGACTATAACCAGACCCTTTTCGTTTCCTTCAACGCAGCGTACATCGAGTCGGAGGTCACGTTGTTAGACGGTGAAACTCGCGCCTTACAGGGTCAGCCAGAGTACACGGCAAACCTGGTGCTCGGTTATGACAATCTCGAGGGTGGGCATCAGGTCACCTTACTATTTAATCAGAATGGTGAGTCAATCGCGGATGTCGGCATCTTCGGCCAGCCCAACGTGATCCTAGAGCCTCGCGGTGAGTTAAATCTGGTTTATCGCTATGACCTCACGGAGGCGGCCGTTTTGAAGGCACGTCTCGAGAATATTTTCGACGAGGAAGTCCAGTACACCCAGGGTGGGCAGGTCTTCCAGCAGTATGAAAAGGGCACCACATTCCAGCTCGGACTCGACTGGCAATTTTAATCAGCAATTGACCCATCGGGTCTTCACGTAACAGGGAGTAACATGATGAAGAAGCGGTTTGTATTGGCTCTTCTGGCTACAGGGGTCCTCGCGGGTCTCGGTGGCTGTTCGGAGGGCGATGAGGCCACCATCACCGTTGATGCGCCAACCTCGAATGACAATTCGGATAACAGCTGTAGCGGCGACAATAGCTGCAGCGAAGGTGGTGACGGGGGTGGTACTGATCCTAATCCAGGGCCAGATCCGTCTGCGTGTCCAGATGGAACCACTGAAGAGTCTTCAGGGGTTTGCCGCCTGAGCGGTGTCTACCTCAACGATCTCACCTTAGCTGCTGGCAACGTGTATCAGTTGGACGGGCGTGTGAGCATTGGTAACGGTAACTGTCAGTTGTCGGATGCCACTACTTGTTCTAACGGCGATGCACTGGTTAACGCGACGCTGACCATCGAAGCGGGTGTTCAGGTCCGTGGTCTGCCTTCTGATGATCCGTTGAGTGCTGCGGTTCTGCACATCACTCGCGGTAGCATGATCAATGCTGTTGGTACGCCTACTGCCCCGATCGTGTTCGCTTCTTCTGACACAGACTTCACCGGCCCCGGAGAGTGGGGTGGTGTTCAAATCAGCGGTTTCGCTCCCCACAACGCGTGTGAGGGTGACCCCTGTAACGTCGATGGCGAAGGCGAAGCTGGATTTATTGGTGGTGACAACGCGGCTGATAACAGCGGTGTAATGCGCTACGTGGTACTTGCTGAAAACGGTGTTGCTATCAACTCCGACGGTGATGAAATCAACGCACTGAGCCTGAACGCAGTGGGCTCGGCGACTGAGTTTGATTACATTCAGATTCACGAGACGTCTGATGACGGCGTGGAATTCTACGGCGGTACTGCCAACATGAGGCACTTGGTTGTCTCAAATGCCCTCGATGATTCTGTCGATTGGGATGAAGGCTACCAAGGCAACATGCAGTGGGTGCTGGTCAAGCAAAGTGGCGAAGGCAGCGGTGAAGCGTTCGAGATGGATACCGAAGGTTCACTGGCATGGCTTTCCAAGCCCACTCTGGTCAACACGACAATTATCGCTGACAAGCAAGCCGAGGACTCACCGTTCATCATGCGGTTTAAAGACTCTTCAGGCGGTTTCTTCCACAATGTGGTAGCGACAGTTTCTGGCGAAGCAACCGGCACGTTTGATGAGTGTGCGCGCATTGAAGACGGTGCGGAAGCGAACATCAACACCGCGCTGGTATTCAACAACTGGATCCAGGACTGCTCTAACGTCTCGGGTGCTGGCGGTACGCTGTCAAACGAGCCTTCTGTAGGCAACGACACCGTAATGATCGAAGCCGCAGCCTTGGATGACATTTTGGCTTCGCAGGCTTCAGGTGCCTCTGGCGTTACCCCAATTGACTGGGATGCGGTTGAAGGTGCATTTGACTTGCCTAGCGTCGCGAATGGCGATCCGCAGGACTTTGACGCAAGCTTCTTCACCAGCACAGACTACATGGGTGCTGTAAACCCCGACGGTTCTGATCCTTGGTGGGCTGGTTGGACTCTCGACTTTGGTGCAGGTGATGTCGCACCCGTCGTTGGCTGTCCAGCAGGCACCGAAGAAGTCGAAGAGAACGTTTGTCGACTCAACGGTACTTACCTCACTGATTTGACATTACCCGCTGGCAACACCTACCAGCTTGACGGTCGTGTCAACATTGGTAACGGTAACTGTCTGCTTGTTGACGCCAACACCTGTCAAGGTGGTGCTTCACTGGTTAACGCAACGCTCACTATTGCAGCTGGCGTGACCGTTGTTGGTCTGCCTTCTGACGATCCTTTGAGTGCTGCGGTTCTCCACATCACTCGTGGTAGCAAGATCAATGCAGTTGGTACGCCCACGCAGCCGATTGTGTTCGCCTCTGCCGATACTGATTTCATTGGCCGCGGCGAGTGGGGCGGCATTCAGATTTCTGGATTCGCACCGCACAACGCTTGCCACGGCACGCCTTGCAACGTTGATGGCGAGGGCGGAGCGGGCTTCATTGGTGGTGATAATCCTGCTGATAACAGCGGTATGCTGAAGTACGTGATCATCACCGAGGGCGGTACCGTGATTTCAACCGGTGACGAAATCAACGGTCTGTCCCTGAACGCTGTGGGTTCTGGAACCGTAATGGATTTCATCCAGATCAACGATAACCTCGATGACGGCGTTGAGTTCTATGGCGGCACTGCGAATATCAAGCACCTTGTCGTAACCGGCGCTGGCGATGACTCAGTAGACTGGGACGAAGGCTATCAGGGTAACCTCCAATACGTCATCGTTAAGCAGACCGCTAACAGTGGTGGTGAGGCGTTTGAGATGGACACTGAGGGTACCCTTGAGTTCCTGTCAAAGCCCACCGTAGCGAACGTCACTGTGATTGCTGACAAAGCTGCAAACGAGGCGGAATACAGCCTTAACTTTAAGAAGACATCAGGTGGTTTTTTCCACAACACCATCGTGACTGTCGACCCTAACACCGAAAACACGTTTACAACCTGTGCCCGTATCCATGATGGCGCTGAGTATAACGTGGGTTCATCGCTGTACTTCAATAACTGGATTCA